>JANQXJ010000226.1 GCA_030729445.1 Limnohabitans sp.
CAAAAGGTTTCCGCGGTCGCCGCGGCAATGTCTTCCGTATCGCCAAACAGGCGGTGATGAAGGCCGGCCAATACGCCTACCGTGACCGCCGCACCAAAAAGCGTGTGTTCCGTCAGTTGTGGATTGCCCGTATCAACGCCGCTGCGCGTGAATGCGGTCTGACCTACAGCCAGTTCGCCAACGGCCTGAAAAAGGCTGCCATCGAAATCGACCGTAAGATGCTGGCGGACATCGCCGTGCACGACAAGGCCGCTTTTGCTGGCATCGTGAACCAAGTCAAAGCCAAACTGGCCGCAGCTTGAGTCCATGAGTGACATGGGCCTCTAGGCCTGTGCCACGCACTCGATCAAAGGGATTGAGGCTCGCAAAAGCTTCAATCCCTTTTTTGTTCTTTTTTACACAGATCTTCGATCTCCCACACCATGAACGAGCTGGACACCCTGGTCGAATCCGCCCGCCAGAGTTTTGTGCAGGCACTGACACCTGCTGACCTCGAAAACGCCAAGGCCCAGTTTTTGGGCAAAGCCGGTCGCATCACCGAGCTGATGAAGGGCATGGCCGCTCTGAGCGTGGAAGACAAAAAAACCCGAGGCGCCGCCATCAACATCGCCAAGCAGGCGATTGAGGCCGCACTCAACGCGCAACGTCAGGCTCTGGCCGACGCCGAGTTGCAAGCGCAGCTCAAGGCCGAGGCGCTGGATGTGACGCTGCCTGGCCGCAGTGCCAACGTGGGTGGTTTGCACCCCGTCTCGCTCACGCTCGAGCGCGTTGAGGATATTTTTGGCTCCATGGGCTTTGAAGTCGCCCAAGGCCCAGAAATCGAGACCGACTGGTTCAACTTCACCGCGCTCAACACGCCCGAAGATCACCCAGCCCGCTCCATGCACGACACCTTCTACGTCGAAGGCGGCCATTTGCTGCGCACGCACACCAGCCCCATGCAAATTCGCCATGCGGTGCAGCACGTCAAGCGCTACAAAAACCAACTCGATGCGGGCCAAGGCATGCCCGAGATCCGCGTCATTGCGCCTGGCCGCACCTACCGCGTGGACAGCGATGCCACCCACTCACCGATGTTCCACCAGTGCGAAGGCCTGTGGATTGGTGAGAACGTGAGCTTCAAAGACCTCAAGGTGGTGGTCACCGATTTCTGCCGCACCTTCTTCGAGAGTGACGACTTGGTCTTGCGCTTCCGTCCCAGCTTTTTCCCCTTCACCGAGCCCAGCGCCGAGATCGACATCCAGTTCCAAAGCGGCCCCTTGGCCGGTCGCTGGCTCGAAGTGGGCGGCTCCGGTCAAGTGCACCCGAACGTGGTGCGCAACATGGGCCTGGACCCCGAGCAGTTCATAGGCTTTGCTTTTGGCATGGGCATGGACAGGTTCACCATGCTTCGCTATGGCGTGAATGACCTGCGCTTGTTCTTTGACGGCGATGTGCGCTTCCTGAGCCAGTTCCAGTAATTCCTCCCAAGTCCGATACCCGAGACACGAGTCATGCAATTTCCTGAATCCTGGTTGCGCGAGTTCTGCAACCCGCCCCTGACGACCCAGCAACTGGCCGACACCTTGACCATGGCGGGTCTAGAAGTGGAAGAACTCGAGCCCGTGGCTCCGCCGTTCACCAAAATCGTGGTCGGTGAAATCAAAGAGGCCGTTCAGCACCCCAACGCCGACCGCTTGCGCGTGTGCCAAGTGGATGTAGGGCAGGGCGCCTTGTTGAACATTGTGTGTGGTGCGCCCAATGCCCGCGTGGGCATCCGTGTGCCTTGCGCCATGGTGGGGGCTGAATTGCCGCCTGGTGAAGACGGTAAGCCTTTCCAGATCAAAGTGGGCAAGCTGCGTGGTGTGGAGAGCCAGGGCATGCTGTGTTCAGCCAAAGAACTGAAAATCGCCGACGACCATGGCGGTCTGCTGGAGTTGCCCGCTGATGCGCCTTTGGGTCAGGATATTCGCCAGTTCCTGAATCTGGACGACACCCTGATGACGCTGAAGCTGACGCCCAATTTGGCGCATTGCTTGAGCGTGTACGGCATCGCCCGCGAAGTGTCGGCCCTGACTGGCGCACCTTTGAAGGCACCGACTTTTCCGTCAGTGACCACGCAGATCGGCGACAAGCTGGCTGTAAAAGTGCACGCGACGGACCTGTGCGGCCGCTTCAGCGGTCGTGTGGTCAAGGCCGTGAACACCAAGGCTCAGACCCCACAGTGGATGGTCGACCGCCTGGCCCGTTGCGGTCAGCGCAGCGTGAGCCCGCTGGTGGACATCTCCAATTACGTGATGTTCGAGTTCGGCCGCCCTTCGCATATTTTTGACCTCGACAAGATCCACGGTGGCCTGCAGGTGCGCTGGGGCAAAGTCGTTAATGGACAGGGCGAATCACTCAAGCTGCTCAATGGCAACACCGTGACGGTGGATGAGAAGGTGGGCGTGATCGCTGACGACAACCAGGTCGAGTCGCTCGCGGGCATCATGGGTGGCGACGCCACCGCCGTGTCTGATGACACACAAAACATCTACATCGAGGCCGCTTTCTGGTGGCCCACCTCGATTGCCGGCCGTTCACGCCGCTACAACTTCTCGACCGATGCGGGTCACCGCTTTGAACGAGGCGTGGACCCCCAGCTGACGGTGGAGCACATCGAACGCATCACCCAGTTGGTGCTCGACATTTGCGGCACGCCCGAGACGAAGGTCGGCCCCATCGACGACCAGATCCTGAACATTCCAGTCATCACCCCCGTCACGCTGCGCGTGGCCCGTGCAGTCAAGGTCATCGGCATGCCTCTGACGCAGCTGCAATGCGCAGATGCGCTGCGTGGCCTGGGCCTACAAGTGGCTGAAGGCGATGGCACCGTCACCGTGACGCCGCCCAGCTTCCGATTCGATTTGCAGATCGAAGAAGACCTGATCGAGGAAGTGGCCCGCATGGTGGGCTACAACAACCTGCCCACCACCCCCCCTTTGGCCCCCATCACCGCCAAGGTGCGCCGCGAGACCGAGCGCAGCCCGTCGGCCGTGCGCCGTGCCATTGCCGCTTTGGGTTACCAGGAAACCATCAACTACAGCTTTGTCGAGGAAGCTTGGGAAAGGGACTTGGCGGGCAACACCCAGCCGATTCGCCTACTTAACCCCATCGCCAGCCAGATGAGCGTGATGCGCTCGAGCCTGATCGGCTCGCTCTTGCAGGTGGTCAAGTTCAACGCCGACCGCAAGGCTGACCGCGTGCGGGTGTTCGAGCTGGGCCGCATATTCCAGCGCGATGCGAACGTGGTGGACAGCGATGCCTCGGTGCAAGGTTTTGACCAACCCATGAAAGTCTCTGGCATGGCCTGGGGCCCCTTGGAGCCTTTGAGTTGGACCGGCAAGTCACGTTTGGTGGATTTCTTCGATGTCAAAGCCGATGTCGAACGCTTGCTGGCCCCGGCCCAGGCTGAATTTGTGGCCGCCGAGCACCCCGCGCTGCACCCCGGCCGCTCGGCCCAGGTGCTGCTGCAAGGCCGGGTGATCGGTCATGTGGGTGAGTTGCACCCACGCTGGAGACAGGCCTGGGACTTGCCGCATGCGCCTGTGGTGTTCGAGCTGGACCTGGACGCCGTCACCCAGCGCAGCGTGCCTGTGGCCCAACCTGTCGCCAAGATGCAAGCGGTGGAACGCGACATCGCCGTGATCGTTTGTGAGCACGTCACCCATGCGCAGTTGATGCAGGCCATCCACAGCGCACCAACTCAGGGTTTGCTGCGCCATGCGGTGCTGTTTGATGTCTACCGCCCCAAGGCGGAAGCCTCAGGCGGTTTGGCCGTGGGCGAGAAAAGTCTGGCGGTGCGTTTGAGCTTGCACAGCGACGAGGTCACCTTGACCGATGCCCAAATCGAAACCGCCATGAGCGCTGTCATGGCCAGCCTGTCAGCGCAAGTGGCTGCACGGCTGCGTGCTTGAGTACGTGTGATGCAAATCAGTTTTGAATCCCTCGAAACCCCGGCCCTGACCAAGGCGCATTTGGCTGATTTGCTGTTCGAGCAAATTGGCTTGAACAAGCGCGAGTCCAAGGACATGGTCGACGCGTTTTTTGACTTGATGGTGGACAGCTTGATTGCGGGAGACGATGTGAAAATTTCCGGCTTCGGGAATTTTCAGATTCGCACCAAAGCCGCGCGTCCTGGGCGCAACCCGCGCACCGGAGAATTGATCCCTATTGATGCACGTCGTGTTGCGACCTTTCATGCCAGCCATAAACTCAAGGCCTTGATCCAGGGCGATGCCGTTGACGACGAAGGTGTGGAGACGGTGGGCCGCTGAATCATTTTTGATCGGAGTGCCCATGTTGTTCAAGTTCAAATCCCAAGTCACCAGCGACCTCATCATGCTGGAAGCCGATGCCCGCAGGCTGTTGCACATCATGTTGGGTCACGACCCTGACAAAGGCATTATTTTGGTGAAGGACCTGCCCGAGGCCATCGCCAAGCTGGAGTCGGCTGTGGCCCAAGATGAAGCGGCCCGTTTGCAGCGCAGCCAAGCGGCGCAAAAAGGACCCGTGCCCGTAGACGCGCCACAGGATGCTACGGGTGAGAACCTCGACCCTGTGCGGCTTGCGCAGCGGGCCAGCCCCATGCTCAAACTCCTCAAGCACTGCGTGGCCGACCCCTCCGACATGGTTTGGGGCGTGTGAGGTTCAGCCGGGCCGTTTGCTGAAGACGGTGCCGCCGAGTTTGAAGCCGGGCTTGATCTGCCGTTTGGCGAACCAGCCTTGGTTCATCTCCAGCACAAAACGCACGGGTTTGCTGGAGCAGTGCGAGTCGTCTTTTTGTGGCTGCATGTCGGCCAGATTGACGATGGTGCCATCGTCGTCCACGAACGCAGCGGTCAAGGGAATCAGGGTGTTGCGCATCCAAAAGCATTGAATGGTGGCTTGTTCAAACACAAACAACATGCCCTCATGCTGCGGCATCTCCTTGCGCCACATCAGACCAATTTGGCGCTGATCTGGGGTCTGGGCCAATTGCACATCCAGGCGGTGCATGCCGGCCGTCAATTGGGTGCGTGCCAGGTCCAGTTGGGGTGCGGGGGAGGATTGGGCCGATGCCAATGATCCGGCCATCAGCAGGCCGCAGGTGATGCAAAGCGCAGCGATATGCCTGCTGAAAACTTGGGCAAGGCCGTGAGAAGAGCGAATTGGCTCAAGAAACAGGGTGATCATGGTGTGAGGGCAGGAAAACAGAGTTGAGCAAGCGCAAGGATAACGCCTGGCACAGGTGTTGCCGCACACGATGCCCTGGTCATCTTGTCGTAGACAGCTCGCAAATGCCCGCTTGGGTCGTGGCGCAGCAAAGCTCAGGCGGCAGGCGTGTCGGGGCTTGGGGTTGAACTGCTGGCGCCATCATCTGCCGGGGCATGGCTGGGCAAAAGGTTGTCTTGGGGTACGGATGGCTTGGGCGTGGCGGGCGTTTCGGCAGCTGCCAGAATGTTCGCGGCCATCAGGCCCTTGGCGCCCTGCGTCAGCTCGAAATCGACCCGCTGGCCTTCCTTGAGGCTTTTGAAGCCTTCCATCTGGATGGCCGAAAAATGGGCGAAGGCATCTGCGCCGCCGCCGTCAGGTTGAATGAAACCAAAACCTTTGGCATCGTTGAACCATTTGACCGTACCACTGGGCATACGATGTCTCCATGTTTTTGTTAGATAGCTCAGTTTGAGTAATTCAAGGGGAATTTGTCAATGTGAGGTTTTCCCGGGGTGAGGTATTTCTGCCGCACGCGGCCAAGACTTTTCAGACCCCGGGCTCAAAGGGCTTGAAAGCATCGATAGAATGAAATGATGGCAACGAAAAAACCTTCCAATCCCACGCTGCCGACCGTGACCCCGCGTGCCCCGGATGGCGGCGATTCGGTGGTCCTCGAAAGACGTGCCCAAAAAATCGAACCGCCACAGATGTACCAGGTGGCGATGCTCAACGACGACTTCACCCCCATGGAATTTGTGGTGATGGTGATCCAGGAGTTTTTCAGCAAGGACCGCGAGGCGGCCACGCAGATCATGCTCAAGATTCACTTGGACGGCAAAGGCGTTTGTGGGGTCTATTCCCGCGATGTAGCGGCTACCAAGGTCGATCAGGTGCTGGACGCGGCCAAACAGGCCGGTCACCCGCTGCAATGTGTCAGTGAACCCATTGAATAAGCCGGTATACCCCCCACCTCCTATTCATCTTTTTTACTCAGCAAGGCATAAGGAAATCACATGATTGCCCAAGAATTGGAAGTCAGCTTGCACATGGCCTTTGTTGAAGCCCGTCAGCAGCGCCACGAATTCATCACCGTTGAGCACTTGTTGTTGGCCCTGCTTGACAACCCCAGCGCCGCAGAAGTGCTTCGCGCTTGCGCAGCCAATATCGACGACTTGCGCAAGGCCTTGAGCAACTTCATCAAGGACAACACGCCCCAGGTGGCCGGTACCGAAGAGGTGGACACCCAGCCCACCTTGGGTTTCCAGCGTGTGATCCAACGCGCCATCATGCATGTGCAATCCACCGGCAATGGCAAAAAGGAAGTGACCGGCGCCAATGTGCTGGTCGCCATCTTTGGCGAAAAAGACTCGCACGCTGTGTACTACCTGCACCAGCAGGGCATCACGCGTTTGGATGTGGTGAACTTCATCGCCCACGGCATCCGCAAGAGCGATCCACCCGAAGCCACCAAATCGGATGCACCTGCCAACTCTGAAGCCGAAGAGGCCGGTGGTGGTGAGCGCAACGAGAAGGCCTCGCCTTTGGAGCAGTTCACCAACAACCTGAACCAGGCCGCCAAAGAAGGCAAGATCGACCCGTTGATCGGTCGCGAGTACGAAGTCGAGCGCACCATCCAGATCCTGTGCCGCCGTCGCAAAAACAACCCGCTGCTGGTGGGTGAGGCCGGTGTGGGCAAGACGGCCATTGCCGAGGGTCTGGCCTGGCGCATCACACAAGGCACCGTGCCTGACATCCTGGCCGAAGCCACGGTGTATTCGCTCGACATGGGCGCGCTGCTGGCGGGCACCAAGTACCGGGGTGATTTTGAGCAGCGCCTCAAAGGCGTGCTCAAGTCGCTCAAGGACAAGCCCAACGGCATTTTGTTCATCGACGAAATCCACACCTTGATCGGTGCGGGTGCTGCTTCTGGCGGCACCTTGGACGCATCCAACCTGCTCAAACCAGCGCTGTCCAGCGGTCAGCTCAAGTGCATCGGCGCGACCACCTTCACCGAATACCGCGGCATTTTCGAAAAAGACGCTGCTTTGAGCCGCCGCTTCCAGAAAGTGGACGTGGTTGAGCCCACCGTGTCAGAGACGGTGGACATTCTCAAAGGCCTCAAGAGCCGATTTGAAGACCACCACAGCGTCAAATACACGATTGCCGCTTTGCAGGCGGCGGCCGAGTTGTCGGCCAAGTTCATCAACGACCGCCAATTGCCTGACAAGGCCATTGACGTGATTGATGAGGCCGGTGCCGCCCAGCGCATTCAGGTCGCGTCCAAACGCAAAAAAACGATTGGCAAGTCGGAAATTGAAGACATCGTGGCCAAGATCGCCCGTATTCCGCCAGCCAACGTGTCCAACGACGACCGCAGCAAACTGCAGACCATCGAGCGTGACCTCAAATCGGTGGTGTTTGGCCAAGACAAAGCCCTCGAAGTGCTGGCCTCGGCCGTCAAGATGGCCCGCTCTGGACTGGGCAAGACCGACAAGCCGATTGGCTCCTTCCTTTTCTCTGGCCCCACGGGTGTGGGCAAGACCGAAGCGGCCAAACAGCTGGCCTACATCATGGGCATCGAGCTGATCCGATTTGACATGTCCGAGTACATGGAGCGTCACGCCGTCAGCCGCCTGATCGGTGCGCCTCCGGGTTATGTGGGCTTTGACCAAGGTGGCCTGTTGACCGAAGCCGTGACCAAGAAGCCGCACTGCGTGCTCTTGCTCGACGAGATCGAAAAAGCCCATCCGGACATCTTCAACGTGCTGCTGCAGGTCATGGACCATGGCACCTTGACCGACAACAACGGACGCAAGGCCGACTTCCGCAATGTGATCATCATCATGACCACCAATGCGGGTGCCGAGACCATGAACAAGGCCACCATTGGTTTCACCAACCCTCGTGCGGCTGGGGACGAAATGGGCGACATCAAGCGCCTGTTCACGCCCGAGTTCCGCAACCGCTTGGACGCCATCGTGAGCTTCAAGCCGTTGGACGAGCAGATCATTTTGCGAGTTGTCGACAAGTTCTTGCTGCAGCTGGAAACCCAGTTGGGCGAGAAAAAAGTCGAGGTCACTTTCACCGATGCTTTGCGCAAGTTCCTGGGCAAGAAGGGTTTCGATCCCCTCATGGGCGCTCGCCCGATGCAGCGCCTGATCCAGGACACCATCCGCAAAGCCTTGGCCGACGAGTTGTTGTTCGGCCGTCTGACCGACGGTGGTCGCCTGACGGTGGACATCGACGACAAGGACGAGGTGTTGCTGGACATCACGGCCAACCCCAAGAAGGAAAGCCGTGCCTCCCGATCGGAACCTGCCGAGCCTGAAGAGGCCACGGCAGGCTAAGGGCAGCGCTGCGCCAGCCAGATCCTGGATTTCAGGGTCAGGCCAAAGAAAAAAGGCCCGTGAGGGCCTTTTTTCTTGAGAGCAAGTCAACTTTACTTATCTGCGCCGCCCGCCGCCGCCGAGCAAGCTGCCCAACACCCCCCGCACGATTTCACGGCCGATGGCCGAGCCTACGGTGCGCACGGCACTTTTGACCACCAGCTGCGCCACGCCGTCACGCTGTCCACCGCGCGGACCGGTGCTGCCAAACAGCATGTCAGACAAGCCGCCCATTAGCCCACCGCTGGCGGCCTCAGGCGCAGCAGGCGCCTGGCCTGGCAAGGGGTTGGGTGTGCCGGCTTGGCCGGACACCGCGGCCTGGCCTTTGATGCGTTCATAAGCGGACTCGCGGTCTTGAGCTTGTTCGTACACCCCGGCCACCAAGGAGCCCTGAACCAGCGCCTGGCGCTGTTCTGGGGATATAGGACCCAATTGACTGCCCGGTGGCAGCACAAACACCCGCTCCGTCTCACAGGGGCGGCCTTTGGCGTCCAGAAAGCTCACCAAGGCCTCGCCCACAGCCAGCTCGGTGATGGCCGCTTCGATGTCCAGGCCCGCTTTGGGGCGCATGGTTTGCGCGGTGGATTTCACGGCCTTTTGGTCGCGCGGGGTGTAGGCGCGAAGGGCGTGTTGCACCCGGTTGCCCAACTGGCCCAGCACGCTGTCGGGGATGTCCAGCGGGTTTTGGGTGACAAAGTACACCCCCACACCCTTGGAGCGCACCAGGCGCACCACCAGCTCGATGCGCTCGACCAGGGCCGCAGGTGCGTCCTTGAACAATAAGTGAGCCTCGTCAAAAAAGAAGACCAGCTTGGGTTTGACCGGGTCGCCGATCTCGGGCAATACCTCGAACAATTCCGACAGCATCCACAGCAAGAATGTGGCGTACAAACGCGGTGAGTTCATGAGCTTGTCGGCCGCCAGGATATTCACCACACCCAGACCCTGTGCGTCGGTTTGCATGAAATCTTCGATGTTGAGCATGGGCTCACCAAAGAACTGGTCACCACCCTGGGTCTCGATTTGAACCAAGCCGCGCTGGATGGCGCCGATGCTGGCGGCGCTGATGTTGCCGTATTCGGTGGTGAACTGTTTGGCGTTGTCGCCCACGTACTGCAGCATGGCCCGCAGGTCTTTCATGTCCAGCAACAGCAAGCCGTTCTCATCGGCAATCTTGAACACCAGGTTCAGCACCCCGGCTTGGGTGTCGTTCAGACCCAGCATGCGTGTGAGCAGCAATGGACCCATGTCGGAGATGGTGGCGCGTACCGGGTGGCCTTGCTCTCCAAACACGTCCCACACGGTGGTGGGGCAGGCCAGGGGTTCGGGCAAGGCAAGTCCACGGTCTTTGAGGATGGCAGTCAGCTTCTCGCCGATCTTGCCCGTTTGGCTGACACCAGTCAGGTCACCTTTGACGTCGGCCATGAAGACCGGCACCCCGATGCGCGAGAAGCTTTCGGCCAGGGTTTGCAAGGTCACGGTTTTGCCGGTGCCGGTGGCTCCGGTGATCAGGCCGTGCCGGTTGGCGAGATTTGGCAGCAGGTGACACTGAGCCTGGGCATTTTGAGCAATCAACATGGGATCAGCCATCGAAAGTTTCCTCCACGGAGTGAAAAGTAAAATCCAGGCTATAGGTTAAATCAACATTCAAGGAATTCCCGATGGCTGGCCACAGTAAATGGGCAAATATTCAGCACCGCAAGGGCAGACAAGACGAAAAAAGGCAACGTATTTGGACCCGCGTGGTGCGTGAAATCATGGTTGCAGCTCGCACGGGTGGCGGTGATGTCAGTGCCAATCCGCGCCTGCGCTTGGCCATTGAAAAGGCCAAGGCCGCCAACATGCCAGCCGACACCATCAAGCGCAACGTGGACAAAGCGACGGGCAACTTGGAGGGGGTGAGCTACGAGGAAATCCGTTACGAAGGCTACGGCATTGGCGGCGCGGCCATCATTGTGGACACCATGACCGACAACCGGGTGCGCACCGTGGCCGAAATGCGCCACGCCCTGAGCAAACACGGCGGCAACCTGGGCACCGAGGGCTCGGTAGCGTTTCAGTTCAAGCACTGTGGTCAGCTTATTTTTGCGCCCGGGACCTCTGAAGACCGCGTCATGGAAGTGGCCCTGGAAGCCGGTGCCGAAGATGTGATCACCGACGCGGAGGGTGCGATCGAGGTGTTGACCACACCCGCAGATTTTGAAGTCGTGAAAAACGCGCTGGAAGCGGCTGGACTGGTGGCCGAGATGGCCGAGGTCACTTGGCGTGCCGAAAATTCTGTGTCTTTGTCCGGTGACGAAGCGGCGAAAATGCAAAAATTATTGGATATATTGGAAGACTTGGACGATGTGCAAAACGTTTTTCACAACGCCGAGTTGGAAGATTAAGGAAGTTGGATGAAAGTATTGGTAGTCGGCAGTGGTGGCCGCGAACACGCCATGGCGTGGAAACTGGCGCAGTCGTCCAGAGTGCAGCAGGTTTATGTGGCCCCCGGCAACGGCGGTACGGCCAAAGACAAAAACCTGGTCAATGTGCCCATCACCGATTTAGCAGCCTTGCGCCAGTGGGCCCAAACCAACGGCATCGGTTTGACCTTGGTCGGCCCCGAAGCTCCCTTGGCGGCGGGCATAGTCGATGATTTTCGATCGCACGGCCTGCGCATTTTTGGCCCCACCCAAGCGGCTGCCCAGTTGGAAAGCTCCAAGGCCTTTTCCAAATCTTTTATGCAGCGCCACGGCATTCCCACGGCTGCATTTGAAACCTTCACCGATGCGGCCCAAGCCCACGCTTATGTAGACCGCCAAGGCGCCCCCATTGTGGTCAAGGCCGACGGCCTGGCAGCGGGCAAAGGGGTGGTGGTGGCCATGTCGCTGGCCGAAGCCCACGAGGCGATCGACTTCATGCTGCTCGACAACACCCTCGGTGTAGCGCACAACGCGGGCGGCGCTCGTGTGGTGATTGAGGAGTTTTTGCAAGGCGAAGAAGCCAGCTTCATGGTGCTGTGTGATGGCAAGAATGTGGCGGCCTTGGCCACCAGCCAAGACCACAAACGCCTGCAAGACGGCGACGAGGGCCCGAACACAGGCGGTATGGGCGCGTATTCGCCTGCGCCCGTGGTGACGGCTGAGGTGCACGCACGCGCCATGCGCGAGGTCATCCTGCCCACCATTCGGGGCATGGAAAAAGACGGCATCAACTACACCGGTTTTTTGTACGCAGGCCTCATGATCGACTCACAGGGGCGCATCAAGACCTTGGAATTCAATTGCCGCATGGGCGACCCCGAAACCCAGCCGATTTTGATGCGCCTGAAGTCGGACCTGTTGGAGGTGCTGTTGGCGGCCACCTCTGAAGGTCTGGGCCAATTGGAGATGGAGTGGGACCGCCGTGTGGCGCTGGGTGTGGTGATGGCTGCCGCCGGTTACCCGATGAATCCGCGCAAAAGCGATGTCATCAGCGGTCTGCCCAAGGACGAGGGTGATGCCATGGTGTTTCATGCCGGCACCACCGAAAAAGACGGCCAAATCCAGACCTCGGGCGGGCGTGTTTTGTGTGTCACGGCACTGGCCGATTCGGTCAAGCAGGCGCAGCAAAAGGCTTACCAAGCCGCTGGCCCCATTGCCTTTGACGGCATGCAAATGCGCCGGGACATTGGCTACCGTGCCATCAAAAACTGAAGGAACAGTTTTCTTCATGCGTTCTGTGATCCGCCATCCTGTGACCTTCAAGGGCTCTCGTCTGGCCCGTTGGATTTTGAAAATGTTGGGCTGGCGTGTGGACTTTGAGGGCTTTCCCACCCGTCAAGGTGTGGCGATCGTTTACCCGCACACCAGCAACTGGGACTTTCCGATTGGCATGCTGGCCAAATGGGCGCTGGGTATACCGGCGCACTTTTGGGGCAAGGACTCGCTGTTCAAATTTCCGGTGATTGGCGCGTGGATGCGCTGGGTCGGGGGCATTCCGATTGACCGCAGCTCGTCACGCGGGGTGGTTGGACAGATGGTGCATGTGTTTGAGCAACACAAACAAAACAATCAGCTGCTCTGGCTGGGTTTGGCCCCTGAGGGCACACGCAGCCACACTCCGGGCTGGCGCAGCGGCTTTTACCAACTGGCATTGGGGGCTCAGGTCCCTCTGGCGCTGGTCAAGCTCGACTGGGGGCAGCGCCGCTTCAGTGTGGTGGATTTTTACGAGCTGACCGGACAGGTCGAGCGCGATTACGCCCACATGGCCCAGATCTTTGAGGGGGTCAAAGGCTTCCACGAACACCAGATGGGACCCATACTTCCCTACAGTCCCGGTCAGAAGCTTGACTCTGCACCACCAAAAACCTGAAGATTTTCTGAACCCTTTAAAGGTCCCAATCCACCATGACCACCCCCTTTGAACTTGGCGCCGTCAAAAACTACCTGCTGGGCTTGCAGTCCCGTATCACCGGGGCCTTGACTGATATGGACGGCACCCCCTTTCTGACCGATGCTTGGCAAAAAGACCCGGGTGAAAAACTCCAAGGCAATGGCATCACCCAGATTCTGGAAGGTGGGCCTATTTTCGAGCGGGCCGGTTGCGGCTTTTCGCACGTCACCGGGCCACAGTTGCCACCCTCGGCCACCCAGCACCGCCCCGAGTTGGCGGGCTCGGCCTTTGAGGCGATGGGCGTGTCCTTGGTGTTTCACCCACGCAACCCCTACGTCCCGACCGTGCACATGAACGTGCGCATGATCGCGGCCAAGCCCGAGGGCAGGGCGCCCGTCGCCTGGTTTGGTGGCGGCATGGACCTGACGCCTTATTACGGCTTTGACGAAGATGCGGTGCATTTTCACCAGACCTGCAAAGACGCTTTGACCCCCTTTGGTGAGGCCTTGCACCCGCGTTTTAAAACCTGGTGCGACGATTATTTTTGCAACAAACACCGCCACGAGCAGCGCGGCGTGGGCGGCATTTTTTTTGACGACTTTTCCGAGCTGGGCATGGATCAGAGCTTTGCCATGCTGCAAAGCGTGGGCGATTCACTGCTGACGGCTTACATGCCCATCGTGATGCGCCGCAAGGACACGCCTTATGGCGAGCGCGAGCGAGACTTTCAGCTCTACCGCCGTGGTCGCTATGTCGAGTTCAACCTGGTCTGGGACCGGGGCACGCATTTTGGTTTGCAGTCCGGTGGCCGCACCGAATCCATTTTGTTGTCCATGCCGTCCTTGGTCAGCTGGTCCTACCAACATCAACCCG
>JANQXJ010000227.1 GCA_030729445.1 Limnohabitans sp.
GCGGGCAGGGCGGCCACGCGGCACACACGCGGGTTCAGGCGCTGGGTGATGCGTTTGATCACGCCGCCTTTGCCCGCAGCATCGCGGCCCTCAAACAAAATGACCATGCGGTGACCGGTTTTGACCACCCAGTCCTGCAACATGACCAGCTCGGACTGCAGTCGCAGCAGTTCGCGAAAGTAACGGATGCGATCGCCTGCTTGGGCCGCGTTGGTGGCGGCATCGGTGCCCCAGCGGTCGTCGAGCTCCAGCTCCAGTTCTTCGTCCATGCTGTCCAGCAGGTCTTCGCGCAGCTGGCGCATTTGGTCTTCGTCGATGGCGTGCGGGGTTGTCATGGCGATTCAAAACATCAAAAATCCAACTTTCGCGGTGTTTTGTGAATCCTTGATGACAACCCCCAGCCCCAAACAGCGAGTCTTCAGCTAGGTTGTATGAGCTGGCAATGGCCGCGAGGCCCGCCACACCAGTACCGCAAACAACACCGACACCGCAGCCAAGGCCAGGCTGCTGCTGATCCAGAAGGTGTCCACGGCTGGGCGGCCAGTCCACTGCAGCCAGCCGCTCAGCGCCGAATCCTCGTAGGCCCACAAATAGCCGCCATACAGGCCAAAGCCCCAAAGAAAGGCGGTGTAAATGAGCAGCGGTGCGATGGTGATGCGGTAGCAGCGCAGCAAAAAGGCGCAGACCGCCTGCACCGCATCGGCCAGGTGGTAAACCGCCACCCACGCCAGCCACAGCATGGCGGTTTTGGCCACCATCGGGTCGTTGGTGAAGGCGTGGGCAATCGCTTCGCGGCCCAGCAGCAAGGCCGCAGCGCACAGCGCCGCCGCACCGATGGCCAGGCTGATGCCCAGCCCCGCCGCTTGACGTGCGCGTTGAGGCTGGCCTGCACCCAGCCAGTAACCCGTGCGGGCGCTGCTGGCGATGCCCAGGGCCAGAGGCACCATGTACAACACCGCGGCCATGCTGGCCGCAATCTGGTGGCTGGCCGATGCCACAGCGCCCAAGCGGGCAATGAACAAGGCCATCAAAGTAAAGGACGTGACCTCTACCATGATGGACAGCCCGGCGGGCACGCCCAAGCGCAAAAAGTGCCGCAACACCGACCATTGGGGTTTCTCGGGCAGACGCCACAGCCGATAGGGGCGGTAAATGTCTTGTGTGCGCAAAAGCCACAGCCCTGTGAGCATCATCAAGCTGTTGACGGCCAGCGTGGCCCAGGCGCAGCCGACCACACCCATGCCCGGCACATCGCCTGCGCCAAAGGTCAGGAGCACCGACAAAGGAATCTTCACCAACAGCGCCCCCGCTTGCAGCCAGGTCACCAAGCGCGGGTAACCCAGGCTCTGGTTGAGCGTGCTGTACATGCGAAACAGCAAAGAAGGCACCAGTGCCACGGCCAACACGCGCAAATAGGCCCGCACATCGGGCCACAGTTCGGTGGGCACTTGGGTCCAAGAAAGCCAAGGGTCGGGGAACCACAAACCGGTGATGCCCAACGCGGCTGCGCCCGCAGAGATGTACAACGCCTGGCGCACCGAGCGACCGATTTCCGCATGTCGGTTGCCGCCGTGCAGCTCTGACCAAACCGGCAGCAGCGCTTGCATCATGCCGTTGAGCGCCACATAAATGCTGATGTAAATGGAGGAGGCCAGCGACAGCACGGCCAGCGCATGCGGGCTGTAGCGACCGGCAATGACCGTGTCGGCCACGCCAAAGGCCATGACGGCCAGTTGCCCAACCAGCACGGTACCTGCATGGCGGGCAATGGTACGCAGCTCAGACATGGCTCAGTTATTGGCCGGTTCTGGCAAGGCGAGTGTGTCTTGGATCGGCTGCGCGGGTCGGAAGATCAACAGGCGGTCGCTGCGCTCCCCCAGTCGGGCAGCGGTCGCTTCAAGCGTCCAGCCCAGGTCTTGGAGGCGGTCTTCCAACAAGGGCAGGTTCTTTTCGTCCATGACCAGCCAAGGACACTCGGCACTGGGCGTGGTGGCCGCTTGCAGGCGCACCCGAGCATGAAACAGCAAAGCTGCGCCTTGCGCTTGGCTGATGCCAGCGTATTGCAAGCAGCTGGCCGTACCCGTCACAACCTGTACTTTTTGAACTGTGGGGCCGTAGCTGCGGGCAAAGTTGAGCAGGGGCATCCACAAGCTCATGAGCAGCAGCCAACACAGCACCGCGCCAGAGGCGGGCAAGACCATGCTCTTCCAGAGCGCAGCGCGGTGGTGGCCAATGCGCCATTTGACCAACCAGACCCATGCCAGGGTAGCCAACAAACCCAGACCAAAAGAAAAGAGAGAAAACTCAGGCAAAAAGCCCGGAGCGAGTTTGGTGACATTCGCCGCAATCTTGGGTGGGGTGCCTGTTTGCATGGCCACCCAAATTACCCAGATGGCGAGGGCACAAAAACTGAAAAACAGCAGGGTGAACCAGTCGATCAAGGCGCCCAGACTGCGCCGCAGGGTGGGCAGAGCAAAGGCGGCCAACGCGGCAATGCCGGGCAGCGCCAGGAGCAAAGCCCGGTCTGACAAGCCGGTCAACCAAGTAGCCCCGACCGTGACGGCCACAAACCACAATGGCAAGGCCAGGTGCGGGTAGCGCCAGGCTTGGCTCAGTTGTGCCCGCCAGCGCCACAAGGACCACAGTGCCAAAGGCCAAGCGGGCCAAGTGAACCACAGCATCAGCTTGGCCAGGATGTGCA
>JANQXJ010000228.1:0-3967 GCA_030729445.1 Limnohabitans sp.
CGGCGGCATAGGCCAGGCGTGAGCTGCCGATCACAAAGCCCAGCAACACGCCCACCACGATGGCAATGCCAAAGCCCACCATGGTCACCCAATAGGTACGCCAGGCGTGGCCTGCGATCACGTCGCGGTATTCGATGGTTTGCTGCGCGATGCGCGAGGGGCTGGGGAAAACGAATTCCGACACGTTGAAGGCGCGGCACAGGCCTTCCCAGACCAGCAATGTCAGCACCAGCAAGATCCAGGGGGACCAGCTTTCGAGGGATTTCTTGTTCATGTGGGGCTCCCGCTCATTGGTTGATGGCTGTACCGGTCTTGCGCATGGCACCGATGTGGCCGCGCAGCTCGTGCACGATGTTGGTGAATTCCGGGGTGTAGGTGATCTCCAGGTCGCGCGGGCGCGGCAGGTCGATCTCGCGTTTCACCACAAAGCGGCCTGGGCTCTTGCTCATCACATACACCGTGTCGGCCAAGAATACCGATTCGCGCAGGTCGTGTGTGACCAAAATCACGTTGAACTTTTGCTCGGTCCACAGGTCGCGCAAGATGCACCAGAGTTCTTCACGCGTGAAAGCGTCGAGCGCACCAAAGGGCTCGTCCAGCAGCAGCATCTTGGGCTCATGAATCAACGCGCGGCAGATGCTGGCGCGTTGCTGCATGCCGCCTGACAGTTGCCACGGAAATTTGTCTTCGTAGCCGCCCAGGCCCACGGTGTTGAGCAGCTTGCGGGCGCGTTCTGCATACTCTTCGCGTTTTTGCTTGAAGTTGGAGCGGTAGGGCTCCACGATTTCGAGCGGCAGCAGCACGTTGTCCAAAGTGGTGCGCCATGGCAAGAGCGATGAGGCCTGAAACGCCATGCCGCTGATCTTGAGCGGGCCGGTGACCGGTTGACCGTCGACCAGAATGCGGCCTTTGCTGGGCATCTTCAGGCCGGTGGTCAGCTTCATGAAGGTGGACTTGCCGCAGCCCGATGGGCCGACGATGGCGATGAATTCCCCTTGCTTGACCTGCAGGTTGATGTCTTCGACAGCGAAGTGGTTTTGCGCCAGCAACTCGTCGTTGTAGGCCAGCCAGACATTCTGGAAATCAACGAATGATTCTTGGGTCATGGTGAGAGCTCGAAAATGGTGTTCGAAAGTGTATACACGCTACGCCCTGTAAAAGCCCACCGACCCGAGCTGGGTGGGGGTGGGCTCAGAACGCTGGGGCGGCATGCCCCGAAGCGGTGGCTGGTTTACTTCTTGTCCTTGGGCAGGATGTCCAGCTCTTTGGCGG
The DNA here is from genome assembly GCA_030729445.1 of Limnohabitans sp. Taxonomy (GTDB): domain Bacteria; phylum Pseudomonadota; class Gammaproteobacteria; order Burkholderiales; family Burkholderiaceae_C; genus Limnohabitans_A. Next base: position 1,273 of record JANQXJ010000228.1, read on the forward strand.
TGGGCAAGAACGAGCCGTTCCAGATGTCTTCGGCTTTCACGCGGGTCTTGGTGTTGAAAGCGTCCGACACTTGCGAAGCCATCAGCGTCATGCGGGGGCCATTGATCTGGCCAAAGCCTTCGGCGCGGGCCGATGGGCTGTTGATCACGGTGTCGATGGCCAGTTGCAGGCGGCGGGTTTCAAGTGCCACATTGATGATGCCGTCGCGGGCCTTGACCGATTCAATGGCTTTGGCGGGATCAGCGATCACGTCTTTGGCACCCTTGGTGAAGGCAGACAGGAACGCTTTCACAGCGGCTGGGTTTTCCTTCAAGATCTTGGGCGAAGCGATGATCGCGTTGCCATAGAGCTTGACGCCGAAATCGGGGTACTGCATGACCACCACGTCTTGGGCTTTCACGCCACGCGCTTCGATGTTGAGCAGCGAGGTGAAGGTGAAGCCGGTGATGGCGTCCACGTCGCCGCGCACCAGCATGGTTTCACGCAAAGGTGGGTCCATCGCGGTCCAGGCCACGTTGCCGATGCCGTTGGCTTTTTGGAAGATGGGGAAGGCGCGGCGACCGGCGTCAAACACGGGAGCGCCCAGTTTCTTGCCTGCCAGGTCGGCGGGGGTCTTGATGCCGGACTTCTTCAAAGCCATCACCGAGGCGGGGGTGTTGTTGTAGACCATCATGATGGCCACAGGCTTGTTGGGGGCGTCGGGGTTGTTGGCGTGGAATTCCATCAGGGCGGCCAAATCGGCAAAGCCCAAGTCGTAGGTGCCCGAAGCCACGCGGGTGACTGCGCCACCCGAGCCGTTGCCCGAGTCCACGGTCACGTCCAGCTTGGCATCCTTGAAATAGCCTTTGGCGGCAGGCAGCAAGAAGAAAGCCGATGGGCCTTCAAAGCGCCAGTCGAGCTGGAACTTGATGGGGGTGCTTTGGGCTTGCGCCAAGCCAAAAGAGGCGACTGCGGCCAGTGCGGCCGTGGCCTTGAGTAAGAAACGCTTGTTCATTTGGGGCTCCAGGGTCTGATAAACGGTGAATCTTGTCTAGCAAATTCGGTGCCATTATCTAGCAAGTACCTGACGGTGTATGTCAGGTTCATCCCCTATAAAACCCCTGTTTTGGTGCCCATTCCGGCTGAAGTGGGCACCAAATTGGGGCTTTTTGCCGTGCTGAGCCCGTTTTTAGCGGCTCAGCTGTGCACGCCGGCTGCGGCCAGTGCGGTCATGTTGAGCACCCGGCGCACGGTGGCTGCAGGCGTCAGGATGTGCGCTGTGCCGGCCGCGCCCATCAGGATCGGGCCCACCGTGACACCGCCGCTGGTGGTGGTTTTCATGACGTTGTACAAAATGTTGGCCGCATCCAAGTTGGGGCACACCAATAAGTTGGCCGAGCCGCTGAGCGTGCTGTCTTCCAGGTACACGTTGCGGATCTCGGGCTGCAGTGCCGCGTCGCCATGCAGCTCGCCGTCGCACTCGATGTCGGGGTACTGCGCCACAAACAGGTCACGCGCCAGGCGCATCTTGCGCGCCGATGCGCGTTTGGACGAGCCGTAACTCGAATGCGAGAGGAAAGCCACCTTGGGCACGATGCCAAAGCGTTGAATCTCTTGGACCGCCATGGCCGCGATCTCGGCCAGCTGCTCGGCGCTGGGGTCTTCATTCACATAGGTGTCGGTGATGAACAGGGGCCCGAAGTCGCTCATGAGCGCATTCACGGCGGCGTAGTTGGTCACGCCGGCACGTTTGCCCAAAATGCTGTCGATGCGTTCCAAGTGGGTCATGTAGTTCCCCGTCAGGCCGCAGATCAGGCCATCGGCATCGCCCAAGGACACCATCAGCGAGCCGATGATGGTGTTGGAGCGGCGCACCGCCGCCTTGGCCACCGCAGGCGTGGCGCCGTTGCGCTTCATCAGCTGGTGGTAATGCTCCCAGTACTGGCGAAAGCGCTCATCATCTTCCGGGTTGACGTTGTCCACATCCACCCCCAGGCGCATGCGCAGGCCGGCTTTTTCGATGCGGGCAGCAATCACAGCGGGGCGGCCGATCAGGATCGGGTGCGCCAACTTGTCGTCGATGGCCATTTGGGCAGCACGCAGCGCGCGCTCGTCTTCGCCATCGGCATAGGCCACGCGTTTGGAGGCGTTGGGCACGGCCTTGGCGGCGTTGAAGATGGGGCGCATCAACAAACCGGTTTGCGAGACAAAGCTTTGCAGCTGCTGGCGATACGCGTCCATGTCGGTGATGGGGCGCGTGGCCACACCCGACTCGGCAGCGGCCTGGGCCACGGCTGGGGCAATGCGCAAAATCAAGCGCGAGTCAAAAGGCGTGGGAATCAGGTAGTCGCGGCCAAAAGACAGCTCTTTACCGGCATAGGCGCTGGCCACTTCTTCGCTGATGTCGGCCTTGGCCAGGTCGGCAATCTGGCGCACGCAGGCGAGCTTCATCGCCTCGGTGATCTTGGTCGCGCCGCAGTCCAGTGCGCCCCGGAAGATGTAGGGGAAACACAGCACGTTGTTGACCTGGTTCGGGTAGTCCGAGCGGCCCGTGGCGATGATGCAGTCGGGGCGGGCGGCTTTGGCCAGCTCAGGGCGAATTTCGGGTTCAGGGTTGGCCAGCGCCAGGATCACCGGGTCGCGGGCCATGGTTTTGATCATGTCCACCGTCATCACGCCGGGCGCCGAGCAGCCCAGGAACACGTCTGCCCAGTTG
>JANQXJ010000228.1:3977-32334 GCA_030729445.1 Limnohabitans sp.
CGTCGGTCTTTTGCGCGTAGCGGGCTTTGGACTCGTCGTAGCCACCGGGGCGGCCTTCGTAAATCACGCCTTTGGAGTCGCACACGTAAATGTTTTCGGTCTTGACGCCCAGGCCCACCATCACGTCCAAGCAGGCGATGGATGCAGCCCCTGCGCCCGACACAGCCAGCTTGATGCTGCCGATGTCCTTGCCCACCAGCTCCAGGCCGTTGAGCATGGCGGCCGAGGCGATGATGGCCGTGCCGTGCTGGTCGTCGTGGAAGACCGGGATGTTCATGCGCTCGCGCAGCTTCTTCTCGATGTAGAAGCACTCGGGCGCCTTGATGTCTTCGAGGTTGATGCCGCCCAGCGTGGGCTCCATGGCGGCGATGATGTCCACCAGCTTGTCCGGGTCGCGCTCGGCCAGCTCGATATCGAACACGTCAATGCCCGCGAACTTCTTGAACAGGCAACCCTTGCCCTCCATCACGGGCTTGGCCGCCAGCGGGCCGATGTCGCCCAGGCCGAGCACGGCCGTGCCGTTGGTGATCACGGCCACCAAGTTGCCGCGCGAGGTGAAGTCAAACGCCTTGGATGGGTCGGCTTCGATGTCCAGGCAAGGATAAGCCACGCCGGGCGAATAGGCCAGGGACAAATCGCGCTGGTTGGACAGGGGCTTGGTCGGGTTGACTGACACCTTGCCGCGCGTGGGAAAGCGGTGGTAATCGCGGGCCGCGTCGCGCAGGGCTTCTTCGGCGGGGGAGAGAGGTTTGTTCATTGGGCGTGTCTCTTGGGCTCAAGAAAGGAAATTGACAGGAAAGCGTAACCCATTTAATAGGCAAGTTAACCTGCGGATTACCTGCATAAAAAGCAAAAAAGCCAAGCGCTGGGCTTGGCTTTTGGGGATGCGAAGCAGGCCAAACGGCCCACTTGATTTTCAGAATTTGTCGTCCAGTTCCTGGGGCAAGATCAAATTGAGCACGATGGACAGCACGGCTGCGGGGAACAAACCGCTGGTCATCAGCACGCGGATGGTGTCGGGCAGGTGTTGCAGCGCTTCGGGTGCCAGTTGCAGGCCCAGACCCACCGACAAGGAAAGGGCAAAAATCACCATGTTGCGGCTGTTCCAGTCCACATCGGCCAGCATGCGCACGCCAGAGGCGGTGACCATGCCAAACATGATGATCACGCCACCGCCCAGCACCGTGATGGGCATGCTGGCAATCACGGCACCAAACTTGGGCACCAGGCCGCACAAGATCAAAAACACCGCGCCCATGGTCACGACATGGCGGCTCATCACGCCCGTCATGGCCACCAAGCCCACGTTTTGGCTGAAGCTGGTGTTGGGCAAGCCGCCGAACAAACCGGCCACGGCGGTACCCAAGCCGTCGGCATAGGTGGCACCTTGAACTTCTTTGTCAGTGGCTTCGCGGTTGGCACCGCCCTTGGTGATCCCGGAGACATCGCCCACGGTTTCAATCGCCGACACCACGGCCATGAAGCACATGCCGATGATGATGGCCCAGTTGATTTCCCAGCCGAACTTGAACAGCTCGGGCGCAGTGAACCAAGACGCCCGGCCCACCGCCACAAAGCTGACCTTGCCAATCGCGAAGGCGTAGGCATAACCGGCCACCATGCCCAGCAAAACCGCTGCCACCGACAGCATGCCGCGCGTGAAAAACTTCAGCAGCAATGTCACCAGGATCACCACCAGGGCGATGGACCAGTTTTCCAGATTGCCAAACTCGGGCTTGCCTTTGAGGGGCACACCACCAGCGGCGTACTCCACACCCACCTTGACCAGTGCCAAGCCGATCATCAGCACGATCAGGCCTGTGACCAGTGGGGGCAAGGCGTGGCGGATGCGGCCAATGAAGGTGCCGATGAAGAAGTGGAAGATGCCGCCGATCACCACGCCTGTCATCAAACCTGCCATACCGGCCACGCCTGCGCCGGCCACGGCCGGGATCATGATCGGGATGAAGGCAAAGCTGGTGCCCTGCACGATGGGCAAACGCGCGCCCACAGGCCCAATGCCCACGGTTTGCAGCAAAGTGGCCACCCCCGCCAGGAACATCGACATCTGGATCATGTAGACCATGTTGTGGAAGTCTGGCGAATTGGAGCCAAAGCCAAACCCGGCTGCGCCTGCCACGATGATGGCGGGCGTCACGTTGCTCACAAACATGGCCAGCACATGCTGGATGCCCAGCGGTACGGCCTTGCCCAAAGGTGGGGTGTAGTCAGGGTCTCGCAGCTGCTCCGGGCTGCCCAATGAACGGTCGGTCATGTCTCGCTCCAATCAAGTATTCGAACTGATGCACAAAAGTGTATACAAATTTTAACGAGCCAATGCACCATTTCAATGCAGTGGAAACCCTGATTTTTTAGAGGGATTTTGGGGGCGGTGGCGGAGCGCTCAAACCGCCATCAAAGGAAACAGCGCATGGTCCATCGGCACGCCTGCGGCCAGCTCTTGGTCCAGGCCGGGAAAGGGCGGCGAGGTCACCCAAGGCCTTGGCGCGTGGGTCATGTCGTCGCCCAAAAAGCGCACCGAGTACACGCGCCTGCGCTGCGTGCCGTCCACCCCGGCCGAGGCGTGCAGGCTGAGCATGTGAAAACACACCAAATCGCCTGGCTGCAAGTCCCATCCGAGGATGGGGAAGTCTTCGCGGTGGTTGTCGATGTCGGGCAACTCGGCCAGCGAGCCTTCGGGAAACCACTTGGCCTGGTTCGTCATGAAGGTGCGCGGCATGAGCCAGGGGCCACGGTGTGAGCCTGCGATGAACTCCAGCGTGGACGGGCGGGACACCGGGTCCACCGGAATCCAGAAGCTGATGTTTTGCAGGCCGTCCACGTTGTAATAGGGCTGGTCCTGGTGCCAGGGCGTACGCTGGCGCGTGCCGGGCTCCTTGACCAGCAGGTGGTCGTGGTACAGGCGCACCGTCTGGCTTTGCATCAGGCGCTGCGCCAGTGCGGCCAGGGGCGTGTCGAAGATGAAGCGCTTGTACTGCGGGATGTCTTGCCAGTTGCAAAAGTCTTCAAAAAAGCGCCCCGGGTCGTCGGGCCTGCTGGCCACCATGCCGCGCGGGCTGGGGTGGGCCAGGTTGGCTTCGATGCCGCTTTTGAGCAATTCCACTTCGTCTGGCGTGAACAGGTTGCGGATGCACACCGCGCCATCGCGCTGGTAGTCGGCCACGTCTTGGTCGGTGGTGCAGGCCTGCACGCGCTGGCGCAGGGTTTCAAGCTGCGGTGCGCTCATGCTCAAGCCAGCAAATCCAGCAGCGTGCGTGCAATCACCTTGGTCGCGCGGCGCAGGTCTTCCAGCTCGACATGCTCATCGGCGCGTTTGGCGTTGGACTCGAGCACGGTGCGCGGCCCTGCGCCGTAGATCACGCCGGGGATGCCGCGCTCCACGTACAGGCGCACGTCGGTGTACAGCGGCGTGCCCAGAGCTGGGATGGCTTCTCCGAAGACTTGTTCGCCGTGCTTTTGGATGGCGCTGACCAGCGGTTGGTTGCCCGCCAGTGGCTTCATGGCGTTGGCCAGCAGCATGCGGCGCACATCCACTTTCAGCACATGGCCACCGCGTGGGGGCTTGAAGCTGGCCGCGGCGTCGGCGATGGTTTGGCGGATGCTGGCTTCCACTTCGGCCGGGTTCTCTTCGGGGATCATGCGGCGGTCGAGCTTGAAGCTGACTTTGCCGGGCACCACGTTGGTGTTGGTGCCGCCTTCGATCAGGCCCACGTTCAGATAGGGGTGGGTGATGCCCTCGACCTTGGACGTGACCTTCAGGTATTGCGTGTTGAGCGCGAGCAGGGCGCTCAGGATGTGCACTGCGCCTTGCAGTGCGTCGGTGCCACTGTCGGGGATGGCGGCGTGCGACATCTCGCCTTGCACGGTGACTTCCATTTGCAGGCAGCCGTTGTGTGCGGTGACGACCTGGTAGCTGAAGCCTGCCGCGATCATCAGGTCGGGCTTGGTCAGGCCCTTGGCCAGCAGCCAGCCGGGGCCCATTTCGCCGCCAAACTCTTCGTCGTAGGTGAAGTGCAGTTCCACACCGCCTTTGAGCGGTGCTTTCAACGATTCGAGTGCGCGTGTGGCAAATGTGAAGGTGGAAAAGTCGCACTTGCTCACGGCGGTGGCGCGGCCGTACATGGCACCCCCATGGATCTCGCCGCCGTAGGGCGGGTGTGTCCAGCCTTCGCCTGGGGGCACCACGTCGCCGTGGGCGTTCAGGGCGATGGTTTTGCCTTCGCCATATTTGCGGCGCACGATCAGGTTGGTGATCGACTCCAGACCATAGGCGTTGACTTCGGAGGCGGGCACAGGGTGCTTTTCTGCCTCAAAGCCCATGGGCGCGAGCAACTCTGCGGTGCGCTCGGCGTGCGGGGCGTTGTTGCCGGGTGGGGTGTCGGTGGGCACTTGTACCAGAGCCTGCAAAAACTTGACCTGTTCGTCAAAGTGCGCGTCGATCCAGGCGTCGAGTTGTTGGTATTGATTTTCAGTAGCGCTCATGACAGTTCCTGAGAGAGTTGATTCAAAACATGGGTGAAGGCGTCGATGCACAGCTGCATGTCGTCGCTGGTGGTCGATTCGCGTGGGTTGTGGCTGATGCCCCCGTTTTCGCCACGCACAAACAGCATGGCTTGTGGCATGACTTCGTGCAGCTTCATGGCGTCGTGGCCTGCACCGCTGGGCAGTTTGAACAGCGGCACACCCAAGTCGCTCACGGCGCGTTCCCATCGGGCTTGCCACTCGGGGGCGCTGGGCGCAGCGGCGGCGCTCATGGTGAGTTCGGCTTTGACGCGCACGCCACGGCGCTCGGCAATGGCCTGCAATTGCGCCATCACATCTGCCACCAGCGCGTCGCGCTGTGCATCGGTGGGCGCACGCATGTCCAGGCTGAACAGGCAGCGCCCGGGCACCACGTTGATCGAGCCGTTGGGCACTTGCAGCTGGCCAATGGTGGCCACCGAGTCACCGTCTTTCGCGGCGCGTTGCTCCATGTAGAGCGCCAGTTCGGCCACGGCGCAAGCCGCGTCGCGGCGGCGGTCCATGGGGGTGGTGCCTGCGTGGCTGGCCGTGCCGATGATTTCGCACAGGTAGCGCACGCTGCCGTTGATCGAGGTGACCACGCCCAGCGGGATATTCACTTCATTGAGCACCGGGCCTTGTTCGATGTGCACTTCGATAAAGCCCAAATACTGCGCCGGGTCGCGCTGGATCTTGGGGATGTCGTCGATGTTCAAGCCCGCATGCTGCATGGCCGCACGCATGGTGATGCCGTCGGCGTCTTGCTGGTCCAGCCATTCTGGCTTGAAGTCTCCGATCAAGGCGCCCGAACCCAAAAAGGTGGCTTTGTAGCGCTGGCCTTCTTCTTCGGCAAAGGCCACGACTTCGATGCCAAAGGGCAATCTTTTGCCTTGTTGGTGCAGTTGCTGCACACAGGCCATGGGCACAAAGATGCCCAAGCGCCCGTCGTACTTGCCGCCGTTGCGCACGGTGTCGTAGTGGCTGCCCGTCATCAGGTATTTGCCGCCTGTGGTGGCCGGGTGATAGCGCCCCACCACGTTGCCCACGGCATCGGTATAAACCTCGTCAAAACCGCAGTCGCGTATGTTTTGCGTGATGCGCTGGGCGCAGGCGCGGTGCGCGTCGGTGAGGTAGGTGACGGTGAGTTGACCCAGTTCGGCAAAGCCGGGGTCGGAGTGTTGTGCGAGTTGTTCTTGCCAGTCCCAGACCTGGTGACCCAGCGTGGGCTCGACACCAAACTTGTCGTTCAGGCGGATTTCGACGATGCGGTGGATGTGGCGCAGGCACTCTGCCAACTCAAAGTCGGGGTGGCCAAACAGGCGGCGCTCAAAGGCCTCGATGATCTGTTTTTTGTTCAAGCCCACGCCACGCGGGCCGCGCACGGCCAAGATGAAGGGCCAGCCGAACTTGGCGTTGTAGTCGGCGTTGAGCTTTTGAATCTTGGCGAACTCTTCGGGCGTGCAGTCGGTCAAGCCGGCTTTGGTTTGTTCGTTGGTCGACTCGGCCGTGAGCGACTTGCTCACCATGGCCTTGCCCGCCAGCTCCGGGTGGGCGCGGATCAGGCCCAGCTGCGCATCGCGTCCGGCGTGTGCCAGCACTTCGCACATGGCGTGTTTGAGGTGGGCCAGCGAGGTGAAGGGGCGTTGCGCCAGCGCTTGCTCGGCAATCCAGGGTGAGTGCTCGTACAGGCCGTCGAGCATCTGCGCCGCCTCTGCGGTGGATGCTTGGTTGAGTTGGTCGAGGGTCAGGGCCATGTTCAATCCTTGTAGGGGTGTGTGGCTTTCCAGTGCCGCGCAATGTCGATGCGCCGCGCCACCCAGACCTTGTCGTGTGACTGGATGTGGTCCAAAAAGCGTTGCAGCGCGGTGATGCGCCCTGGGCGGCCGAGCAGGCGGCAGTGCATGCCGATGCTCATCATCTTGGGGGCGTTGTCACCACTCGGGTCACCTTCGGCGTACAGCGCGTCAAAGGTGTCCTTCATGTACTGAAAGAACGGATCGGCGTGTGAATAGCCTTGGGGCAGCGCAAAGCGCATGTCGTTGCAGTCCAAGGTGTAGGGCACGATGAGTTGAGGCGCATCGGTGCCGTCTGACTTGCGCACCTTCATCCAAAACGGCAGGTCGTCGCCGTAGTAGTCGCTGTCGTATTCAAAGCCGCCAAAGTCGGCCACCAGGCGGCGCGTGTTGGGGCTGTCGCGCCCGGTGTACCAGCCCAGCGGCCGCTCGCCCGTGAGCTTTTGCAAAATGTCCATCGCCTCGGCCATGTGGGCGCGCTCGGTGGCTTCGTCGATGTTTTGGTAGTGGATCCACTTGAGGCCGTGGCAGGCGATGTCGTAGCCCAATTCTTTGAACGCGGCAGTTAACTCTGGGTGCTTTTGCAGCGCAGTGGCCACGCCAAACACCGTGAGCGGCAGACCGCGCTTTTCAAACTCGCGCAATATGCGCCACACGCCAGCCCGCGAGCCGTATTCGTAAATGCCTTCCATGCTGATGTGCCGCTCAGGGAAGGATGCGGGATTGAACATTTCAGACAAAAACTGTTCGGATCCCGCATCGCCGTGCAGCACCGAGTTTTCGCCGCCTTCTTCGTAGTTCAAGACAAACTGCACCGCTACGCGAGCACCGCCGGGCCACTGGGCGTGCGGCACATGGCGGCCGTAGCCCTTCAAGTCGCGGGGGTAGGGGAGGGTGCTGTCGTAGGTGCTCATGCTTGTACTCAGGGGTTTAGGCCAGGGCCAGAGAAATGTCGTGCGTGGGCACTTTGCGGTCGAAGGTCAGGCTGGCTTCGACGTGCAACAGGTGCTCGTGCATCAGGCGCACGGCCAAGTCCGAGTCCTTCGCCTCCAGGGCGGCGACCAAGGCCACATGCTCGTCGGTGGAGTGCTCAGCTTCGTTCCGCGACTGGTACATCAGCGTGATCAGGGCGCAGCGTGAAATCAGCTCGCCCAGAACCTGGGCCAGCACATCGTTGTTCATGAGTTCGGCCATGCGCACATGAAAATCGCCCAGCAACTCGGTGCGGCCCGTGATGTCGCCTTGTGTGACGGCTTCGCGCTCTTGCTGGATGTGGTCTTTCAAGGCCACGATTTGCTCGGGGGTGACCTGCTGCACAAAGGCGCGGGTCATCTCGGCTTCTAGCATCCGGCGCACGGCAAAGACCTGTTGCGCTTCTTCGACCGAAGGGGCGGCCACAAACGCGCCGCGTGCGGGTTCGAGCCGGATCAGGCGGTTTTGCGACAGCTGAAACAAGGCTTGCCGCACCAATGTGCGCGAGACGCCAAAGTGGTCGGCCAGCTTTTGCTCGGCCAGTTTGGAGCCGGGCAACAACCGATGCTCCACGATGGCGCGGGTCAGCGATTCGACGATGTGGTGCGTGGTGGAAGTTTCCATGTCTCGCGGTCCCTTGGGGCTGTTGGCCCGGGTGTTTTAGTGTCGGTGGCCGAAATCATAGCCATCAAAAGCAAAATTGTATACACTTCGGTCGACCGGTTTAAAAGGCTTTTCAAAGCCTTGGCAAAACTATCCTTTTACACCCCCACTCAAGACAAGCGAGCACACCATGGGATTGAGCACACACGTTTTGGACACCATGCACGGCTGCCCCGCTGCGGGCATGCAGGTGGCCCTGTACACCACCCAAGGCGATCAGGCCACTTTGGTCAAAAGCTTCACCCTGAACCACGACGGCCGCAACCCCGACGGCATGCTGTATGACCACGCCAGCTTGCGCAAAGGCACGTACCGTTTGGTCTTTAATGTGAGCGACTACTTCAAAGCCAAAGGCGTAGAACTGCCCGAGCCCAACTTCCTGAACAAAGTCAGCCTCGATTTTGGCGTGGCCCATGAAGACCAGCATTACCACGTGCCCCTGCTGGCCAGCCCTTGGAGTTACTCGACTTATCGGGGCTCATAAAACAATGGGGATCTGACCCCAATTGATGACCCCAATTAACCTGGGTGCCGGATCAAGTCCGGCATGACGCACGCTTAATTGGGGTCAGATCCCAATTAATCCCTCGAAAAGCTGCCCAGCGATGGCCCCGATTCCTTAAAATCGGGGCCTTACCGTTTATTTACCTCACCCCCAGCACCATGACCCAAGTCACCAACACCGTGCGCTTTGTGCTCGACGGCCGCATCGTCGAAGCCCAAGGCGAGCGCCGCACCACCACTGTTCTGGACTATTTGCGTGAGCAAATGCACCGCACCGGCACCAAAGAGGGCTGCGCCGAAGGCGATTGCGGCGCTTGTGTGGTCATGGTGGGTGAGCTCAATGCCGCAGGCACGGGTGTGGACTACGTGGCCACCAACGCCTGCATCCAGTTGCTGCCTTCGCTGGACGGCAAATCGGTCAAAACCGTAGAGAGCCTGAAAAAAGCCGACGGTACGCTGCACCCGGTGCAGGAAGAAATGATCAAGTGCCACGGCTCGCAGTGCGGCTTTTGCACCCCCGGCATCGTGATGAGCCTGGTGAACTTGGTGCAGGTCTTGCCCATGCCCAACCGCCAGCAGATCACCGATTCGCTGAGCGGCAACCTGTGCCGCTGCACTGGCTACAAGCCGATCATCGATTCGGCCACCAAGGCCTGCGCCAAGCCCGAGGCGCTCAAGCTCGACGACAGCGCCGATGTGCCGCTGCTCAAAGAAATCCAACGCGCCAGCGTGCCCACACTGAGCCTGGACGGCGACATCATCGTGCAGCCGGTGGTGCGAACCCGCAAAGGCAACGAGTTTGTCTCGCCCGCCACCTTGGCTGAAGTGGCCGACTATTTGGTCAAGAACCCCACCACCACGCTCTTGGCAGGCAGCACCGAAATCGGTCTGCAGGTCAACAAACAGTTCTCACGTCCCGATCACATCATGTATTTGGGCAACGTCAAAGAACTGCGCCAAGTGACCGAGACCGCCAGCGCCTGGCGCATTGGCGCGGCCGTGTCGCTCACGCAAGTCGAAGCGCTGGTGGCCCAGGCTTACCCCGACTTCACCGAAGTGCTGCGCCGCTTTGGCTCGCCCCCCATCCGCTCGACGGCCACGCTGGCGGGCAACATCGCCAACGGCTCGCCGATTGGCGACACCATGCCTTGCCTGATGGCGCTGGGTGCCAGCTTGGTGCTGCGCCGTGGCGACAAGACCCGCAAGGTGCTGCTGGACAACTTCTACACGGGCATGAAGAAAAACGTGATGGAGCCCGGTGAGTTCATCGAAGCCATCGAACTGCCCAAGCCCGTGGCAGGCCAAGTGTTCCGCGCCCACAAGGTGAGCAAGCGTTTTGAGCAAGACATCTCGGCCACTTGTGCGGCCATCAGCTACACACTGCAAGGCGGCAAGCTGAGCGGCGTGAAACTGGCCTACAACGGCCTGGCCCCATCGCCTTGCCGTGCGCCCAAGCTCGAAGCCGTGCTGGAAGGCCGTGCGCCTGCCGACGTGAAATCGGCCGACCTGGACGCCGCCATTGCCGCCAGCTTCACCGCCCGCGACGGTCTGCGTGCCACTTGGGCCTACCGCGCCTTGGTCGCCCGCAACTTGGTGCTCGAATTCATTGAAGAACAGAAAGAGGTGGCTTGAATGAACGCTCCTACCCCCATCAAAAACCTGTTGCCCGCTTCGGGCGTTCAGCAAGGCACCGACATCGTCCACGAGTCTGCGCACCTGCACGTCACGGGCTCTGCCACTTACATCGACGACATCCCCGAGCACGCGGGCACTTTGTATGCCGCACTCATCTTGTCGCCCGTGGCGCATGGCGAGTTGATTGGTGACGGCATTGACCGCGCAGCCATCCTCAAGGAGCACGGCGTCGTGGCGGTCTACACCGCCAAAGACATCCCCGGCGAAAACAACTGCGGCCCCATCATCCATGACGACCCGTTCTTGGCCGCTGGCAAGGTCGAGTTTGTGGGCCAGGCCGTGGCCGTGGTCGTGGCGCGTGAAATGCTCTACGCCCGCGAAGCCGCCAAAAAAGCCAAGGTGCTGGTGAAAGAACTCACGCCCATCTTGACCATCGAAGAAGCGATGGCCGCGAGCAGCTTCATCATGCCGCCCAAAGGCATCACGCGTGGTGACGCCGCTGCCGCCATTGCCAACGCGCCCCACAAAATCAAGGGCAGCACCAATACCGGCCAGCAAGAGCAGTTCTATCTGGAAGGCCAGATCACTTACGCGGTGCCCAAAGAAGACGGTCAGCTGACCTTGTACGTGTCGACCCAGCACCCCGATGGCAACCAGCGCGAAGCCGCACACGCCCTGAACCTGCACACCAACGATGTGGAGGTGATCTGTCGCCGCATGGGTGGTGGCTTTGGTGGCAAAGAAGGCAATGCCAGTATCTTCAGCCAGAGCGCAGCGCTCGCCGCGCACAAGCTGCAAAAGCCCGTCAAGCTGCGTGTGAACCGCGACGACGACATGACCATCACCGGCAAGCGCCACGATTTCCGCATCGACTACGAAGTGGGTTTTGACGACACGGGCCGCGTTTTGGGCGCCAACATCACGCTCATGTCGCGCTGCGGCTACAGCACCGATTACTCCGGCCCGGTGAACGACCGCGCTTGCTTGCACATCGACAACAGCTACCACATCCCCGCTTTGAGGCTGGTCAGCCACCGCTGCAAAACCAACACCCAAAGCGCCACCGCATTCCGTGGTTTCGGCGGCCCGCAAGGCATGTTCGGCATCGAGACGGTGATGGACGAGATTGCGATGACCTTGGGCAAAGACCCACTGCAAGTGCGCAAGCTCAACCTCTACAAAGACCCGGCCATCAGCGGCACGCCCGACACCATGACCACGCAATACAACCAGTTGATTGAAGACTGGGTGGGCGACAAGGTGATCGACCAGGTGGAGCAGGAATCCAACTACACCGAGCGCCGCGCCGCGGTGCATGCCTTTAACGCCAAGAGCAAAACCCGCAAGCGCGGTTTGGCCTTGGTGCCACTCAAGTTCGGAATCAGCTTCACCGCCACGCACCTGAACCAGGGCGGCGCATTGTTGGTGGTCTACATGGACGGTTCGGTCAGCTGCAACCACGGCGGCACAGAAATGGGCCAGGGCCTGAACACCAAGATGGCGCAGGTGTGTGCCGATGGTTTGGGCATCAGCGTGGACCATGTGCGCATCACCGCCACCGATTCACAAAAAGTGCCGAACGCTTCGGCCACTTCGGCTTCGAGCGGTGCCGACATCAACGGCGCGGCCATCATGAACGCGACGATGCAGATGCGCGAGCGCTTGAAGCCCGTGGCGGCCCGCATGTTGGGTTGCGCTGAAGGCGATGTGACTTTCGCGAACAACGAAGTCCACGGCGGCGGTAAAGCTGTGAAGTGGGCCGACTTGACCAAACAAGCGTACATGGAACGTGTGGGCCTTTCTGTCACGGGTTTCTACATGACGCCCGAAATCAAATACGACTTCGCGACCCTGAATGGCCGCGCTTTCTACTACTACTGCTACGGCGCGGCCGTGAGCGAAGTGGAAATCGACACCCGCACCGGCGAGTGGTGGCTCAAAGCCGTGGACATCGTGCACGACGTGGGCCGCAGCATCAACCCTGCATTGGACAAAGGCCAGATCGAAGGCGCTTATGTGCAAGGCATGGGCTGGCTCACCATGGAAGAGTGCATTTGGGACAAGAAGGGCAAGCTGCTCACACACGGCCCGAGCACTTACAAAATTCCGGTGGCGGGCGACATCCCTGAACACTTCAATGTGTCTTTGTTCGACAACGCCAACTTGAAGCCCACGCCTTTCAACAGCAAGGCCACGGGCGAGCCGCCTTTGATGCTGGGCTTGTCGGCCTTCTTCGCCTTGCGCGATGCGGTGGCCGCCAGCGCCGACCACAAAGCTGTGGTCTACATGGATGCCCCGGCCACGCCCGAGCGCATCTTGATGGCTTGCGAAAAAGCCAAGGCCACTGCAGGCCTTTGATCCGCTTGGCAGGTGGCCCGAAGCGTTTTCGGGCATCCTGCCATTTTTCATCCGGATTCAGGAGCAGCCCCATGTCAGACGATCCACGGTGCTGCGGCACCGGCACTTGCATCATCAATGCCGAAGGCCTGTGCTGGTGCGGCCAGCGATGGGATGGCGAGAAGATGTGCTTCATGCCCGAGCCCACTTTGCAAGCCAGCCCCGCCAGCACATCGGTTGAGGATCCCTCTAAACCCGAGACGGGTTCCCACGCTTGAATCTGACTTTCTTTGTTATGAGTCGGGTTCGTGATGTCGCTTGAAGTAGCCGCCGACCACCCCCGCATGGTGCGGGGTCTGCTCAACGTCGCACACGCGCTGGACCATTTGTTTTTGCTGATTTTTGCAGCAGCGGTCAGCACCATCGCGGCCGACATGGGCTTGGCCCAATGGCAAGACCTGATGCCCTATGGCGCAGGCGCGTTTTTCATTTTTGGGCTGGGCTCTTTGCCTGCCGGGCGCTTGGGCGATTTGTGGGGCCGCCGCAGCATGATGCTGGTTTTCTTTTTTGGCATTGGCGCGGCATCCATCCTCACGGCCTTCGCGCAAACGCCTTGGCAGCTGGCCGGGTGCTTGACGCTGATTGGCGTGTTCGCCTCCATTTACCACCCGGTGGGCATTCCCATGCTGCTGGAGCGCTCGACCAACCCGGGCGCGACCATTGGTTTTAATGGCCTGGCGGGCAATTTGGGTGTGGCGGTCGCGGCTTTGCTCACGGGCTTTTTGATCCAGTGGCAAGGCTGGCGTGCGGCTTTTGTCCTGCCCGGCTTGGTGGCCTTGCTGTGCGGTTGGCTGTTTGCACGCGCCTGCCCACAAGAGGTCTCATCGCCCGCCAAGCGCAAGGGCGGCGCTAAGGTGAGCTTGCCCGCGCCCCTGCTGGCCCGGGCTTTGGTGGTCATGACGGCAGCGGCCATCACCAGCAGCGTGTTGTTCAATTTCACAACCAATGGCAACGGCCCCTTGCTGGCCGAGCGCTTTGCGGGCGTGATGGAAGACCCGGCCGCTTTGGGTCTGTTGTTGGCCTTGGTCTACGCCGTGGCCTCGGTGGCCCAAGTGGTGGTGGGCCACCTCATCAACCGCTTTCCACTCAAGCGCTTTTTCATGTTCATGGTGATGGCGCAGATCCCCATGCTGTTGCTGGCCTCGCAGGCCCAGGGCTGGTGGTTGTTTGCGGCGCTCATTGGGGTCATGGTGTTCATCTTCGGCGCCATTCCCTTCACCGATTTCATGATCGCCCGTTATGTCGACGACCGCCTGCGCTCGCGCGTGTCGGGCATGCGATTGGGTGTGTCGTTCGCGGTCAGTTCCTTGTCGGTCTGGGCCTTGGGGCCGGTGGTCAAAGCCATGGGCTTTGGCAACTCGCTCTTGCTGCTGGCGGGGTTCTCAGTGGTCACCACGCTGATCTTGACCATGCTGCCCGGCGCGGCCCACGAGCAGCAAACACCTGCATGACAGAGGGTTTTTGATCAGGGAAAACACCCTGATTCGCTGCGGTGTTTCAAGTCATTTTGAGGCCGATCGCGTCAATAATGGCCGCACATTGCAGGGAGCCTTTTGTAGCTCGTGCGGCCTGACCTGCGTTTGTCTGTTTTCCTGTCGAATTCTGCCTCCAAGGACCCTCATGAGTTTCATTTCAGACCCCACGAGCGCTGAGCGCCCGTGGCAAGCGGTTTACCCCCAAGTGGGCATCACGCCCGAGTTGCCCACGCCCGAGCACCAGAGTCTGGCGCATTTGATCCACGACCACTGCACCCGCTGGGCGCGTGACAGCCAGGCCAAGGCAGCCTTCACCTGCGTGGTGCCCAACGGCATGAACGGCAGTTTGAGTTTTGCGCAGGTCGATGCTTTGTCGGATGCCTTTGCCGGATACCTGCGCAGCACACTGGGCTTGGCCCGGGGTGACCGTGTGGCGGTGCAGTTGCCTAACAGTTTGTCTTACCCGGTTGTGGCTTTTGGTGTGCTCAAAGCCGGGTGTGTGCTCGTCAACACCAACCCGCTCTACACCGTGAGCGAAATGGTGCACCAGTTCAACAACTGCCAGGCCAAGGCCTTGGTGGTGGTGGACATGTTTGCCGACAAACTGCCCGAGGTGCTGGCACAAACGGGTGTGAAACACATCGTGCTGGCGGGTGTGCCCGAATTTTTCCCGGCGATTCCGCGCGGCATCATCCGGGGTGTGCAAAAGGTATGGAGCAAGGTGCTGCCGCCCGTGACGGTGCCGCATGTGCGCCTGCAGGCTGCGCTGGCCCAAGGCCGCGCCACTTTGGCCCAGCAGCCTGCCAAAGGTTATTGGCAAGATTTGCAGCCACACGATTTGGCCTTGCTGCAATACACCGGGGGCACCACGGGTGTGAGCAAGGGCGCGATGATCAGCCATGGCAATTTGCTGCACAACGTGCAGCAGATGCTGGCCATGGGCTCGACCCATATGACCCCCGGCCAAGAGTGCGTGCTGACCGCGCTGCCGCTGTACCACATCTTCGCGTTCACGGCCAATTTGCTGGGCTTCCTGGCCATCGGTGCGCACAACATTTTGGTGCCCAGCCCGCGCCCAGTGCAAAACCTGCAACGCGCTGTCGAAAACTACCCGCTCACTTGGATGACGGGTGTGAACACCTTGTTCAATGGCCTGCTCAATGAAGAGTGGTTTTTGGCTTACCCGCCCAAACACCTGAAAGCCTCGATCGCAGGCGGCACCGCCTTGCACAGCGCCGTGGCCCAGCGCTGGCGCGAAGTGACCGGCACCCCCATCGCCGAAGGTTATGGCCTGACCGAAACCTCGCCTGTGGTGAGCTTCAACCCGCTCAGCGGCGAGCCGCGTGTGGGCAGCATCGGCATCCCGGCTCCCGGCACCGATGTGCGTTTGGTGTCTGAGACCGGTCAAGACGTGCCCTTGGGCGAGCCTGGTGAGATCTGGGTGCGTGGCCCGCAGGTCATGCAAGGCTATTGGCAAAACGAGGCCGAAACCGCCAACGTGATGCATGACGGATGGTTTGCGACGGGCGACATCGGTGTGATGGATAAGGCGGGCTTTTTCCGCATCGTGGACCGCAAAAAAGACATGGTGCTGGTCTCGGGCTTCAACGTTTACCCCAACGAGGTGGAAGACGTGATCGCGCAGATGGACGCGGTGCTGGAAGTGGCGGTGGTCGGCACGCCCGACGATCGCACAGGCGAGGCGGTACGGGCCTATGTGGTGCCCAACCCCGACCATGCAGGTCAATTGACCGCCGAAGACGTGTTGGCGCACTGCAAGCAACACCTGGCGGCCTACAAGCGGCCCAGCTCGGTGGTGCTGCGCGATGAGCTGCCCAAGTCCCCGATTGGCAAGGTGCTGCGCAAGGACCTGAAAGCCGAAGTTAACCACGAATTCAAACGCGCCTGAGCGCCACAGCGGAGTTAGATATGGTCACCGAATTTGAAACCAAATTGCTGGGCGTGATGATGATGGTCATCATGATGGGCATGGGCGCATCGCTCACCTGGCGCGATTTTTTGATCGCCTTTCGCAAGCCCAAGGGCGTGCTGGTGGGCGTTTTTTGTCAGTACGGCATCATGCCCTTCTTGGGCTTTGCCATGGCCGTTCTGCTGGACTTGCCACCCGCGTTGGCGGTGGGCCTGATCTTGATGGCCTGCATGCCCGGCGGCACCACCTCCAACATCTTTGCTTACTTCAGCAAAGGTGTGCTGGCGCTGTCCATCATGATGACCAGCGTGTCCACCTTGGTGGCACTGGTCATGGTGCCCGCCTTGCTGGAGTTTTATTCGCAAGCGGCGGGCATCAGCGGTGACTTCAAGATTCCTGCCAGCAACGTGGCGCAGGTGCTGATGGTGCTTTTGGTGCCCACCTTGATTGGCATGGCGCTGCGCAAAATGAGCCCCAACATCGGCGCCACCATCGAGTTGCTGGGGGGATTTTTGGGCATCCTGGTGATTTTGTTCTTGGTGGTAACTTGGATTCCGCGCAACCACCAGCTGCTGGCCACGACGCCCTTGACCGTTTATTTGGCGGCCATTGGCTTGGGCCTGGTCGGCATGGCCTTGGGATACGGCCTGTCTCGTTTGCTGCGTCAGGATCCTAAGCGAAGCCGCACCATCGCGCTGGAAACCGGCATTCAGAACGGGCCCTTGGCGGTCTTGATCGTGACGCTGAGCTTTGCAGGGACCATGCAGCAAGACATCTTGCTGATCCCGGTGCTGTATTCCTTGTTCATCGTGATCAGCAGCAGTTTTGTGACGCTGGTCTTTCGCCGCCGCAGCGACCGCGAGGCCTTGGCCCGCGACAAGGCCAAGGCCGGGCAGTTGGTCTCGGCTTGAGTCGCCTTCAAATTGGGGGGCATTTGCCCCCTGAGCGGTGGCCGCTCGGGGCCGTTCAGTCTTGACCTTCGGTCAAGGTGTCGAGCTGAAATTTGCCGCTTTGGTGCCACAACCACACGTCGGTGTAGGTGACTTGGCTCATGTGTTGGGGCACCGGGTAGGGCGCGGCGGCTTTGACCATGCGCTCGATTTGTTGCATGACTTGGGGCACATGCCGTGGGGCACGCATCCATTGCACCGACTTGACCGAGCCGTGGCGGTCGATGTCCACGTTGAGCACGCCCACCGCCTCCAGCCTGGGGGGCAGGCGACCTTTGTAGATGTGTTGGCTGTGCCGGGCATACAGGTGGCTGGCCGCGTCCTTGCGGTAGTCCCGGGGGGTGCGTGCGGGGGCCATGGCGGGTGTGGCGGCCGGGATGACAGCTTGTGGCATGGCTTCGTACCGAGAGGATGCCGCTTGACTGGGGCTGCTGGGCGCCTGGCTGGTGGCTGGGCCAGGTGTGGGCTTGCCGTTGGGTTGGGTGCTGCAGCCGCTCAACCAGCCCAGGCCCAGGGCACTCAGGGCCAGCAAGGTGCGTGACAAAAACGTGTGTTTTGGGCGCTTGTTCTGGGGTGCCTGTGGCATGGGTCGGGTCCTCTCCTTGGCATACTCGGTATTTGGGCGTGATTGTGGCATTGGACACGGGCCTTGGCGAGCAACAATTTGACAGAGGGGTGCGTGTGTGAACTGGATGATGGCAGCGTTGGATCGGTTGGCCGATGAGGCGGCGGTGCGGGTGAGTGTGCAAGCCACCCAGGGCTCGGTGCCGCGTGGGCCGGGCACACACATGTTGGTGTTTGCCGTGGGCGAGGCCGGCACGATTGGGGGCGGGCATTTGGAGTTTCAGGCGCTGGCGCATGCTCGGCGTTTGCTGGCCGGAGAGTTGGTGACCACGCACTTGCGTCAGGTGCTGGGGCCCAGTTTGGGGCAATGCTGCGGCGGGGTGGTTGAATTGACCATGGAGCGGGTGGACGCGGACGACGTGGCGCGTTTGCGCACCTTGTTGATGCCCCCGCGCACCCCGCTGGCGCTGTTTGGGGGCGGCCATGTGGGCCGGGCGATCGTGAATACGCTGGCACCTTTGCCCTTTGAAGTGCGCTGGATCGACAGCCGCGACGAGATTTTTCCAGACGATGTGCCCGAGGATGTCGATTGCGAACACTCCAACCCGGTGCAAGCTGCGGTGGCCGATCTGGCCCCAGGCAGCCGGGTGCTGATCATGAGCTTCAGCCACGCCGAAGACCTGGACATTGTGGTGGCTTGCCTCAAGCGTCTGCGTGTGCAGGACGACTTGCCCTTTGTGGGCCTGATTGGCAGTGCCACCAAATGGGCGACCTTCAGGCACCGCCTGGAAGACCGAGGTTTTGCGGCCGAAGAGATCGCCCGCATCACCTGCCCGATTGGGGTGCCGGGCATCACCGGCAAAGAGCCCGAAGTCATTGCGGTGGCGGTGGCGGCCCAACTCCTGCAGTTGGGTTGAAGGTCTGGCCGAAGTCATGGACCCCGGATCAAGTCCGGGGTGACCAATCACATGGACCCCGGATCGGGTCCGGGGTGACTCATCAGATGTCATACCGGACTCGATCCGGTATCCATCTTCAGGCATGGGTTTAGCCGGTGCCTGGTTTTCCCTAGGCATTGAAAGGGGCAGCGCACTGGCTTCGCAGGGTTAAACTGTATACAATTTGGTGCACTGGTCGCAGCGGCGCAGGTTCCCTCCGGAACATGTTCGCGACCGAATACCCGCTCACAGGGCCCGCGGTGGTGAGCAGGTTGGAGAATCCTTCATGGAAACGTATCTGCTGGAATGGGCCAATTTATTGCTGCGATGGGTGCATGTCATCACCGCCATCGCCTGGATTGGCTCTTCTTTCTACTTTGTCTTCCTCGACAACAACCTGCAAAAACCCAACTCACCCGACCTGCTCGAAAAAGGCGTGGGCGGCGCCATGTGGGCGGTGCACGGCGGTGGTTTTTACAACCCCCAAAAGTACATGGTGGCCCCTCAAAAGATACACACCAAACTGCATTGGTTCTATTGGGAAAGTTACTCCACCTGGCTGAGCGGCTTTGCGCTCTTCACGGTGCTTTACCTCTACAACGCGGGCACCTTCCTGATCGACAAATCGCTCATGGACTGGACGCCTGTGATGGCAGGTTCGGCCGCCGTGGGCATGTTGGTCGCCTTTTGGGTCGTGTACGACATCATTTGCCGTGTGTTTGGCTTCCGCAAAAACGGCGAGCTGATCGTTGCGGGCCTGATGATTGTGGTGGTGGCGTTTTGCTCTTGGTTGGCCAATGAGCTGTTTGCAGGCCGTGCCGCGTTCTTGTTGGTGGGCGCGATGATCGCCACCGCCATGAGCGCCAATGTGTTCTTCTGGATCATTCCCGGTCAACGCAAAGTCGTGGCCGCGATGACCAGCGGCGAAACCTATGACGCCAACGCCCTGGCCATCCACGGCAAGCGCGGCAAGCAGCGCAGCGTGCACAACACCTATTTCACGTTGCCCGTCATCTTTGCGATGCTGAGCAACCACTACAGCTTTTTGTACACGCACGAGCAGCGCTGGGTGCTGTTGTTTGTGATGATGTTGGCCGGTGCCCTGATTCGCCAGTTCTTTGTGCAGCGCCACGCCTTTCACTTGGGCCGCGCGGCCAATCCCTGGCCCTTTGCGGCCGTGGGCGTGGTGATGATTTTGGGTGTGATCGTGGCCTTGAAGCCGGCCCCTGCGCCAGTTTCCGCAGCGCCTGCTGCGCCCGTGAGCTTTGCCCAGGTGCAAAGCCTCTTGAGCCAGCATTGCATCACCTGCCACGGTGCACAGGTGCAACTGAAAAACGTGCGCTTGGACAGCCCTGAGCTGGTCAAGCAGCACGCCCAAAACATCTACCAGCAGGTGGTCGTGACCAAGCAAATGCCCATGAACAACGCCACAGGTCTGACTGAAGAAGACCGCGCCATGATCGGGCGCTGGTTTGTGGCGGGGGCCAAGGTGGAGTGAAGGCCAGCGCGTGGCGAGGCAGTCGCCAGTGTTACTTGGAATATGGTTGACCCTATTGGTATGACGATCCAATGGGTATAAATTTTGAAGCAGCAGGCCCTTTCGGGCCCGGCTGTTCAAATCAAAAGGAGACACCCATGTTCAATCGCTCACGCCGTTCTTTGGTTGCCAGCGCAGTTGCTGGTTTGGCTTGTTTGGCAGCTGCCCTGCCTGCTGCAGCGCAAAATTACCCAGTTCGTCCCATCACCATGATCGTGCCCTGGGGCGCAGGGGGTGGTACCGATGCCGTGGCGCGCATCATCGCCAGCTTGCTCGAAAAAGACTTGGGGCAACCCGTGAACGTGGTCAACCGCACGGGTGGCAGTGGCGTGGTGGGACATGCGGCCATCGCGGCTGCGCCGGCCGATGGTTACACCATTGGCCTGGCCACGGTCGAAATCGGCATGATGCATTGGCAAGGCCTGACCCAGCTGACAGGCGCCTCCTACACCCCCATTGGTTTGGTCAATGCCGATCCGGCGGGCATTCAGGTGCGGGCCGATTCACCTTACAAAAACGTGAACGACTTGCTGGCCGCCATCAAGGCCAACCCGGGTAAGTTCAAAGCCTCTGGCACAGGCCAGGGCGGCATCTGGCATTTGGCCATTGCGGGCTTGTTGCTGGATCAGAAAATTGACCCCGCTGCGCTGCCTTGGGTGCCCAGCAACGGTGCAGCACCAGGCTTGCAGGACATGGTGGCTGGGGGCGTTGAAGTGGCCCCAGTGTCTTTGCCGGAAGCCCGCTCGCTGATCGATGCAGGCAAGGTCAAGAGCTTGGCGATCATGAACGACAAGCCTTCCACGCTTTACCCAAATGTGCCCACACTCAAGTCTGCCACGGGCAGCAACTGGACCATGGCCGCTTGGCGTGGTGTGTTGGCCCCCAAGGGTTTGCCAGCACCCATCCAGGCCAAACTGGCCGAGTCCGTGCGCAAGGTGGTGGCCAGCAAAGACTACATCGACTTCATGAACAGCCGTGGGCTGGGTGTTTTGTATGCCGGACCCGAAGACACGGCGAAGTTCATGGCCAAGTCGGACGCCGAAATGGGCGTGACCATGAAAGCCGTGGGTCTGGTCAAGTAAGTTGACCCCATGAAAGTCAACGACGCCTTCTGGGGCGCGTTGTTCATGGCCCTGGGCACTGCGGTGCTCTGGGCTGTGCGCGACTACCCCAACATCCCAGGGCAACCGGTGGGCCCGGCCCTGTTTCCCGGCTTGATTGCTTGGGGTCTGTGCCTGGCTGGGGCCATTTTGATTTTCCAAGGCTGGCGCAAACGCACCGAAGCGCCTTGGTTGGTCTGGGACGACTGGGTGCATTCGCCCCGTCACCGCAGCGCTTTGGCGGTGCTGCTGGGCTCGGTGCTTTTCTACATTTTTGTCTCCGAGGCGCTCGGCTTTTTGCTCACTTCGGTGTGCATGATGCTGGCCCTTTTTCGTGCATTGCAGGTGCCTTGGCGCAAGTCTGTGTTTTGGGCAGTGGTGGCCACGGTGGTGGTGCACTTTGCCTTTTACAAATTGCTGCGCGTGAATTTGCCCTGGGGCGTATTGACGCCGATCGCCTGGTGATTCAGACCGTTTTTTCAGCCCCTTGACTTTGTCAGACTGAGGAGTCTTTCCTATGTGGACAGCCGTTGGCCAAGCGTTTTCGATGGTCTTCGAGCCCTACACCTTGATGGTGATGGTCCTCGCTGCTTTTTATGGTCTGTTTGTGGGCTCGGTGCCGGGTCTGACGGCCACCATGGCCACGGCCTTGTTGGTGCCCGTCACCTTTTTCATGCCGCCCATACCTGCGGTGGCGGCCATGGTCACGGCCACGGCCATGGCCATTTTTTCCGGCGACATACCCGGCTGCTTGTTGCGCATACCGGGCACCCCGGCTTCTGCGGCGTACACCGACGAGGCCTATGCCATGACACGCAAAGGGCAGGCCGAAAAAGCGCTCGGCGCGGGCTTGGTGTTTTCAGCTGTTGGGGGTTTGTTTGGCACCGTGGTGCTGATTGTGGCGGCTCCGGCCTTGGCTGAATTTGCCCTCAATTTCAGCTCGTTTGAGTATTTCTGGTTGGTGCTGCTGGGCTTGACCTGCGCGGTCTTCATCTCCACAGGCTCTCCCGTCAAGGGGCTGGTGACCTTGATGTTGGGTTTGCTCGTGGCTTGTGTGGGTCTGGGCAATCCGGCGGGT
This sequence comes from Limnohabitans sp., assembly GCA_030729445.1. GTDB lineage: Bacteria > Pseudomonadota > Gammaproteobacteria > Burkholderiales > Burkholderiaceae_C > Limnohabitans_A. Next base: position 26,035 of record JANQXJ010000228.1, read on the forward strand.
TTTCCGCGATTCACGTTCGGCAACGCTGAAATGTCGGGTGGCATTGGTTTGATCGCCATGATGATCGGCATGTTTGCCATCTCAGAAATCATCCGCTACATGGTGAACACCAGCCCACCGCCTCAATTGGTGGTGGAGGAGTTGGGTGGCGTGCTCAAAGGGCAGTGGGCGTTGGCTAAAAAATACCCCAAGCAAATTTTGCGTGGCAGCGTGCTGGGCACGGCTGTGGGCGCTTTGCCCGGTGCGGGGGCCGATATTGCGGCTTGGATGTCCTACGCTGTGAGCAAGAAATTTTCAAAAGAGCCCGAAAAATTCGGCACAGGCCACGTCGAGGGCATTGTCGAGGCAGGCTCGGCCAACAACAGCGCCTTGGCCGGTTCATGGATTCCGGCCCTGGTCTTTGGCATTCCGGGTGATTCGATCACGGCGATCGTGATCGGGGTGCTGTACATGAAAAACATGAACCCCGGCCCGACCTTGTTTACCACCAACCCACAAAACATCTATGCCGTGTTTTTGTTGTTCATTTTGGCCAACCTCATCATGATCCCGCTGGGCATTTTGTGCATCAAGGTGGCCAAGCGCATCTTGCGCGTGCCCAGGGACCTCTTGATGCCCATGATTTTGTTGTTCTGCGTGGTGGGCACGTTTGCCATCAACAACTCGGTGTTTCAGGTGGGTGTGATGCTGGTAGCGGGTATTGCCGCTTATTTGCTGGAGGCCAATAAATTCCCGGTGGCGCCGGCCATTTTGGGCGTGGTGCTGGGCGGCATGTTGGAAGAAAACTTCATCACCTCGATGATCAAATCCAACGGTGACCTGAGCGCCTTTGTATCGCGGCCGATCGCGCTGGCTCTGGCCATCCTCACGGTGCTGGTCTGGTTTGCCCCCTTGTTGCTTCGGGTCTTGCGTCGACCAGCGCCAAGGCGTTAAGCGTTGGGCATTGGGCGTTGGGCGTTCACTGGGCTGTTGTGGGGGCGGCAACAGACGGCATGGACCAACAGGTGGCCATGTCCTTGGCCAGACCTCACAGGGGTTGGGGTGCTGTGACTTTGAGTTTGTCGGCCCAGGGCAAGAGCATGGGCATGATGTTCGGGTAGAGGGCCACGCCCTCGTTGGCGCTGTTGGCCTTGAGTTTCAGACCCCGTTCGCCCGGTGTGCGCACCCAGCGCTCGGCTTGGGCGGGTCGTGAGGCATGGCATTGGCGTGAGACTTCGTCCATTTGCGTGTTGAAGGCGGGCGCGCCCGCAAACGCACGCGGATCGATGATCTGCAAAAACACGGTAGCGCCCCAGCCCTCGGGTGCATCGGCTCGGCCGTGGCCAGCCAAGCCACCGGTCCGCGCTTCGACCATCCCGCTCAAACCATCGCCCTTGGGGCCCGAAGCCATGCCGCCCCGCGGCAAGATGGTGCCCTTGGGTTCGTTGAACAAAACGGCCGGGTCACGGCTGGGCTGGCCGTGGCCATCCATCACCCACTCGGCAGGCAGCAAGCCGCCTTCTTTGTGCAAGCGGTTGGTCATGCCGTTGGTGGTGGACGAGGTGGACACGTCGATCAGCACCGGCAAGCCCGACGTGGGAATGCCCACCGACATCGGGTTGGGCGTGAACACCGGGTCCAGCCCGCCAAAAGGCGCGATGCTGGCGGCGTTGGGGTCCGAGCAATGCAGCAGCATCATGAAGCCCTGATCCGTGACGCGCTGGTGGTAAGCCGCGAGGCAGGCAATGTGGTGGCTGCGCCGGATGACCACGGTGCACGTGCCTTGCGTGCGGGCGCGCTGCGTGGCCAGTTCGATGGCCTGCAAGACCAGCCAAGGACCCGGCAAGCGTTGGCCGTCCCAAGTCACCGCAGCCGGGTGGTCCGACACCACCAGCGGATGACCGTCTTTGCGCATCTTGCCCGATTCGAGTTCGGCCAAGTAGGGAGCCAGCAAAGCCAGGCCATGCGTGGTGTGGCCCAGCAGGTCCCCCTCTAGCAAGACTTCAGCCACGGCCTGCGCCTTGTCGGGCGGCATGCCTGCAGTTTGCAAAAGTTGGTCGGCAAAAGCCAAAAGATCAGCAGCAGCGTAGTTCATGGCCTCATCATAAAAACAAGCGGCCTGCGCGCTGTCGCCACTTGGACTCGATCAACCCGATGGCAGGGCCAGTTTCAGCCTCCGCTGAGCCTCACTGGGCTGGGAGAGATCGGCCGCAGTCAGTTTTCAGGCGGCGTTTCAAACTGGTCTGCGTTTTTACCCTTGAAGGGCGCATAAAACGCCTTGATGGCCACCATGTCCTTGTCGATGTCGCCAGACGGGACAAACAAAGGGCCCAAGCCACTGACTTTGCGCGAGTAGTCCATGTAGGCCATCACGATGGGCACTTGCGCTTGCAGGGCGATGTAATAAAAGCCGGTTTTCCAATAGCGGGTTTTGCTGCGCGTGCCTTCAGGCGGCACCACCAGGTGCACCGACCCTTCGGCCTTGACCAATTCTTGTGCACAAGAGTCCACCAAGTTGGAAGCTTGTGAGCGGTTGACCGCAATGCCGCCCAGCCAGCGCATGACCGGCCCAAACGGGAACGAAAAGATGCTGCTTTTGCCCATCCAGTAAATTTGCAGGCGCAAGGCAAAGGCCACCATCAAGGTGTAGGGCAAGTCCCAGTTGCTGGTGTGGGGCGCGGCAATAAGCACGCATTTGGTCATCCCCTCAGGCAGTTGGCCCTCAATTTTCCAGCCTGTGGCTTTGAGAAAGGCCAGCGAAATCCTGCGCAAAGCGCTGTTGACGATGGGGGTGTCAAAAATGGTGCGGTGCATGGCGCAAGGTCGGTCATCGGAAATCGGCGAGGGCGACACGCGGGTGCGCATGGCTCGGGGAATCTCGATTATGTCCGGCAAAGTTCCTGCAATGGCGCCAAGGTGTCGCCACTGGCCACCGCGTTAGTACCACCAAGCCACCGCATACGGGATCAGCATCGCCCCCGCAATGCCATGCAGTCCCATGCCCAGGCTGGCATAGGCCCCGGCCTCGGCATTCACGCTGAAAGCGCGTGAGGTGCCAATGCCGTGCGCGGCCACACCCAGGGCAAAGCCGCGTTGCCACCAGGCCGTCACGCGCAGGGCGTCGAGCACATAGCGGCCCAGCACCGCGCCCAAGATGCCGGTGCTCACCGCAAAGATGGCGGTCAGGGTGGGTGAGGCTTGCACACGCTCGGCAATGCCCATGGCAATCGGCGCGGTGACCGATTTGGCCACGAGGCCACGCACCAACGCTTCGTCCACCCCCAGCCAACGCGCCATGCCCACGGCCGTCAGCACCGAGGTGATGCCGCCCGCCACCAGCGACAACAGCAACACGCTCATGCGCCCTTTGAGCGAGGCAAAGCCTTTGTAAATCGGAATGGCCAGCGACACCGTGGCCGTGCCCAGCAAAAAGTGCACAAACTGTGCGCCTTCAAAGTATTGGGCATAGGGCATGTCGATCACGCTGATGCCGATGCACACCACCACCACCGCAATCAGCACCGGGTTGGCCAGCGGGTTGCGCTGGCTGCGCTCGTACAAAGTCAGGCCCAGCAGGTACGCGCTGAGTGTGAGCACCAAAGCCAGCAGCGGACTGCCCGAGAGGTAAACCCAGATTTCAGAAATGGGTGGCAGGGTGTTGTTCATGGCGGGCTGTCCTTTTGGGCGAACAGTTTGAGCACCAGGGCGGTCACTGCTACCGTGGTCACCACGCTCAGCACCAGCGCCGCCGTGATGGTCCAGGCGTTGGCCTGCAACACAGGCAGGTAAAGCACTACGCCCACCGATGCGGGAATGAACAAGAGCCCCAGGTGCTGCAAGATGCTGCTGCCCACCAGGTCCATGGAAGCGGGCACATGGCCGCGCAAGCCCAGAAAAGCGAGCAACAACACCAAACCCAACACCGGTCCGGGTATGAAGGGCAGGGCGAACTTGGAGAGCAGCTCGCCAAGTGCCTGAAAGAGGAAGAGTTGAACAAGACCTTGGATCATGGCCTCAGTGTAGGACAGCGAATTGGGTTTGCGCAGTGTTAACAGTTGTGACCTGAGCGAACAACTTGATCCTTGAAGGACGGCCAAGAGACTTGGCATCTTCGGCATGCGCATTGGCGCGATCCGATGGTGACGCTTTGGCCCCTCGCTGCGACCATCACGCCATTCGCAACACAAGCACGAACGGAGTTTTTCATGACATCCACATTTCCCGCAAAACAGGTGGCCCTCGTCACCGGCGCATCGTCCGGCATGGGCAAAGAAACGGCCAAGCGGCTGCTGCAAGAGGGGCTGGTGGTTTACGTCGCGGCCCGTCGCTTGGCGCAAATGGAAGACCTGCGTGCCTTGGGCGCGATACCGCTGCAGATGGACATTTCGGTGGACGCCGACATCGTGGCGGCGGTGAACACCGTCACCGAAGGCCATGGCGGCGTCGACGTGTTGGTGAACAACGCGGGCTTTGGCATGTACGGCGCGATGGAAGATTCGACCCTGGCCGATGCCCGCTACCAGTTTGAAGTCAACCTGTTTGGCATGGCGCGGCTCACGCAATTGGCGCTGCCGCACATGCGCCGCCAAGGGGCGGGCAAGGTCATCAACATCTCGTCCATGGGCGGCAAGATGTACACCCCGCTGGGCTCGTGGTACCACGCCACCAAGCACGCGGTGGAAGGCTGGAGCGATTGTTTGCGCCTTGAGTTGGCGCCGTTTGGCATTCAGGTGGTGATCATCGAGCCCGGTGTGATTGCCACCGAATGGGGCGGCGTGATGCTCGAGCCCATGCTGGCGCGTTCGGGCAATGGCCCCTACCGCGCCATGGCGCAGGGCATGGCCAAGGCCATGCGCAGCACCTACGCCAAAGCGGGCGCCGCCTCGCCGCCTTCGGTGGTGGCCGATGCCATACTGCAGGCGGTGCGTTCGCGCCGACCCAAAACCCGTTACGTCGTCGGCAAAATGGCCAAGCCCCTGATGTTCATCCGCAAGTATTTCGGGGATCGCCTCTTTGACATGGCCATCATGAGCCAAGCCAAGTAGTCCGACCCTCGAAACACCCCAACCCGCCAGAAAGCACCCCACCGTGAAACAGGCCACACGCTTTTCTGTGCAGATGGGCTGGAAGCTGCTCATCTTGGACATGGGCTACGCCCCCGCCGATGTGCTGAGCCTGGCGCGGCTGCCGGGCGACTTGTTTGCACGCCCGGGTGGCGCGAGTTTGTCGCCCGCGCAGTACTTTGACCTGTGGCGCGGACTGGAGCAGGCCGCTGGCGGCGACGAGCTGGCGCTCAAGCTCGCGCAGGCGATGTCGGTGGAGGCCTTCGACCCGGCCATGTTCGCTTGCCTGTGCAGCCCCGACCTGAACACCGCGCTGCAGCGGCTGGCGCATTACAAACGCCTGATGTGCCCCTTGCACATGGTGGTCGACATCCAAGCAGACCGCACGCTGGTCACGCTCAGTTGCTACGGCAGCGAAGAGCCGATTCCCCGCAGCTTGGGCGTGTCGGAGCTGGTGTTTTTCACGCAACTGGCGCGCTTGGGCACACGCGAGCGCATCGAGCCCTTGTCCGCCTCGGTGCCCGATGTGCCTTTGAACCTGGCGCCCTACCAAGCCTACCTGGGCTGCGATTTGGGCGCATCTGAACAGATCCAACTGGCGTTTTCGGCCTCAGATGCGCGGCGCCCTTTTTTGACCGACAACATGGCCATGTGGGCCGCGTTTGAGCCCGCCCTCAACAGCCGACTCTCTGAGTTGGACGCCCAAGCAAGCTTGCGCGAGCGGGTCCGGGCCGTGTTGCTGGAGACGCTGCCCGCTGGCATCAGCAGCATCGACGCCGTGGCCCAGCGTTTGGCCATCAGCAAGCGTTCTTTGCAGAGGCAATTGGCCGACGAGTCGGTGGGGTTTCAAGAACTGCTCAGCGAGGTGCGCCATGAACTGGCGCGGCATTACCTGAGCCGTACCGACATTTCAGCCGGAGAGATTTCGTGGCTGCTGGGCTTTCAGGAAAGCAACTCTTTCATCCGGGCTTTCAGAAGTTGGACAGGCACCACGCCTGCGGCCTATCGGCAGGGGAGTGTGGGCATGGACGCCCATTGATTCTGCTCGATGAAGTGGACAAATCTGTGTGGGCCAAAGCGATGTCATCCCGGGCGAAGACCCGGGATCCAGTGTTCACCGCTTCTGTTTGCAAATACCTGCGGCGTGCTCTGGATCCCGGCTCAAGGCCGGGACGACAAAGAGAGCCTGGCGGGTATGACAGAGAGGAAGGTAGGGGCGACAGTGAGGAAGGCAGGGGCGACAGTGAGGAAGGCAGGG
>JANQXJ010000228.1:32434-33929 GCA_030729445.1 Limnohabitans sp.
AGGGGCGACAGTGAGGAAGGCAGGGGCGACAGTGAGGAAGGCAGGGATGACAGGGTGGTGAATTTTGGCCTGACTTGAGCAAAATGCACAGGACCCAATCAGAGCTTCAGTTCACACCCAAGGCCAGCTGCATCGCCAACTGGTTGTGCCGCTCAATCAGCGGCCCCAAGTCCAGCGTGGTGATCTGCCCTTGGCGCACTACTACGCGTCCGTTGACAATGGTGTAGTCGGCGTTGTCGCTGGCGCACAGCAGCAGTGCACCTACGGGGTCGTGCACCGCGCCGCCCGCCATGCTGAGCGTGTCGGTGCGGAACATGGCGATGTCGGCGCAATAGCCCGCTTTGATTTGCCCAAGCTCATGGGCGCGACCCAGCACCTCAGCCCCGCCGCGTGTGGCCAGTCGCAGGGCGTCGCGAGGGGTCATGTCGGCGGGGCCGTGGTCACAACCGAACGGTTCTAAAGCTTTGCCCACACGCGCCAGCAGCATGGCTTGGCGGGCTTCGTTCAGCAGGTGCGCCGCATCGTTGCTGGCGCTGCCGTCCACACCCAGGCCAATGGGCACGCCTGCGTCGAGCATTTTGCGCAGCGGCAGGATGCCGCTGGACAGGCGCATGTTGCTGCAGGGGCAGTGGGCAATGCCGGTGTGCGTTTTGGCGAACAGGTAGGTGCCTTCTTCGTCGAGTTTGACGCCGTGGGCGTGCCACACATCCTGGCCCACCCAGCCCAAGTCTTCGGCGTATTGCGCGGGGGTGCAGTTGAACTTCTCTTGGGTATACGCAATGTCGTGGTCGTTTTCGGCCAGGTGGGTGTGCAGGCGCACGCCGTGGGCGCGGGCCAGTTTGGCCGATTCGCGCATCAGGTCCTGGCTCACGCTGAAGGGAGAGCAGGGGGCCACGGCCACATGCGTCATCGAACCGTAGCTCGCGTCGTGCCAGCGTTCGATCAGCCGTTGGGTTTCTTTCAAGATGGCGGGCTCTTGCTCGACCACGCTGTCGGGCGGCAGTCCGCCTTGGCTTTCGCCCACGCTCATGCTGCCGCGTGTGGCCGTGAAGCGCATGCCGATGGTGTGCGCGGCTTCAATGCTGTCGTCCAGCCGCACGCCGTTGGGGTAAATGTAGAGGTGGTCACTGCTGGTGGTGCAGCCGCTGAGCAGCAGCTCGGCCATGGCCACTTGGCCCGATACCCGCACCATCTCGGGCGTGAGACCCACCCAGATCGGGTACAGGCCTTGGAGCCAAGAAAACAGCTCGGCGTTTTGCACCGACGGAATCGCCCGTGTGAGCGATTGGTACATGTGGTGGTGGGTGTTGATGAGTCCGGGCACCACCACATGGCGGCGGGCGTCGATCACTTCATCGACTTGCGTGAGCAGTTCGTCGGTGCTTTCACTGGCGGGGATGATGCGTTCGATGCGGCCGTCGCGGATCAAAAGGGAGGCACCCTGCAGTTCGGTGTTGACATCGTCCATGGTGGCGATGCAGCGGGCGCGGTGGAT
>JANQXJ010000228.1:34029-48220 GCA_030729445.1 Limnohabitans sp.
GGCCACACACCGCCGCGTCCGGCAAGATTGCCCGATCGCATTGAGGTGGTCGAGGCCGCTCACCCTGTGCCCGATGCAGCGGGGCTCCAAGCTGCTGAGCGCATTTTGGAACTCACGAAAGGCCTGACGGCCGATGATTTGGTGTTGTGCCTGATCTCGGGTGGCGGCTCGTCCCTGCTGACCTTGCCAGCCGATGGCATGGACTTGCAGGTCAAGCAAGACATCAACCGTCAGCTGCTGGCCAGCGGCGCCAATATTTCCGAAATGAACTGCCTTCGTAAACACCTCTCGCGCATCAAAGGCGGGCGCTTGGCAGCGGCATGCAGCCCTGCGCGGGTGGTCACGCTCACCATCAGCGATGTGCCGGGCGACGACCCGTCCATCATCGCCAGCGGCCCCACCGTGCCCGATGCCACCAGCTGCGCCGACGCGCTGGCCATCTTGCAGCGCTACGCCATCGCGGTGCCCGACTCGGTGCTACAGGCTTTGCAGTCTGGCATTTGGGAAACGCCCAAGCCCGGCTCGCCCGTGTTTGAGGGGCATAGCGTGCACATGATCGCCACGCCACAGCAATCGCTAGAGGCCGCAGCGGATGCCGCCCGCACGATGGGGTTCAATGCCTACATCCTGAGCGATGAGATCGAGGGTGAGTCACGTGAAGTAGGCAAGGTGCACGCGGCCCTGGCCCGGGCTGCGGCCAAGGGTCTCGGGCCCTTCATCAAGCCTTGTGTGATTTTGAGCGGTGGCGAAACCACGGTGACGATCAAACCCCAGCCGGCCGGTGCCCCTCGGGGACGTGGGGGACGTGCGGGTGAGTTTTGCATGGGGCTGGCCCAAGCGCTGCAAGGGCAAATCGGCGTGTGGGCATTGGCGGCCGACACCGACGGCATCGACGGCATCGAAGACAACGCCGGGGCGCAAGTGAGCCCCGATACGCTGGCCCGCGCCCTGGCGCTGGGCCACAAAGTGGACGTGCACCTGCAACGCAACGACGCCTATGGCTTCTTTGAGCCCTTGGGCGATCTGGTCATCACGGGGCCGACACACACCAATGTGAACGACTTCAGGGCCATTTTGGTTCGGTGATGCGGCGTTATTGATTTGTGTCAAAGCCCAAGGGTCGGGGCTCTGGCACATTCGGATCCACCATGTTGGATACTTCTTTGCCCCTTTTGACCGAACCTGCAGCCTCCGTGGCGGCAGGCACCCTGTTGCTCAATCGAGGCGATGCGGTGGACCGCATCGTGCATGTCATTCAGGGCCGGGTGGTGTTTGGGGTGATGGTCGATGGCCAGATGGCCCACCAGCTGGGTGTGGTCGAAGGGCCTTTCTGGCTCGAAGCAGCTTCGGGCCTGTTGGCGCTCCCGCACGCGGTCGATGCGGTGGCAGAGACCGAGGTGCAGTTGCAGTACGTGAGCGTGGGCAGTTTTGTGGCCGAGGTGAAAGCCTTGCCAGATGCCTCGCAGACCCTCCTCATGGACATGGCCCGTTCGCAGCGCCAACAAACCGAAATGGCCGTCAGCCGTTTGGCCAAGGACGCCGATGCGCGTTGCGCCGAATGGCTCTTGCGGCATGCCGAACCCACCGATCAGTCGGGTGGCCTGGCTGTGAAACTCACAGAGCGCAAACGCACGATCGCGGCCCAACTGGGCATCGCGCCCGAAACCTTTTCTCGGGTGCTGCGCCATTTGCGCGAACGCGAGCTCATCAGCGGTGGCGGGCGTGTGTTGGGTCTTCCCAACCCCCAAGCCCTGCGCGAGCTGGCCGGGGTTTGAACAACATCTGTAGGAGACCGCTTCTACGGGGTGTCTTTTGCGTCAATCTCCGCTGATTTTGCGTTCGTGGATGATCGTTCCAAGACGTTGGCCGTCGTTGGCCGTTTCATTTTTGCAGCCTGGGATTTTTCATCCACAACACGGGTTGTTCCTTGACTGGGCGGGCGGGCGCACCGTGCTGCAGCAAGGCCTGGTCGAGCGCTTGACCGGCTTCGTCTTGCAAGGCCGCTTGACGGATGCGGGCCACGGCTTCGGCCTGCTCGGCCACAGGCACTTGGGAGGCTGGGCCACACACATGGCGCAGGATGTGCAGCAGGTTGTCCTTGCCGCGTTCGTTGGTGCTGCCGTAGCCTTTGATGAGTTGGCCACAACGCGCCAGCTCCAAACCCAGTGCGGGCGATTGCCGTGTGGCGCTTTCGATGCCGCCCAGCCATTCTTCGATCAAAGCTTGCTCGGTGGCATAGCGGCTGCCCAGGGGGCGCAGCACACGCAGGCTGGCCAAGATGCGCAAGCTGGCCATGCCCCACAGCGCGTGGCGTGCCACCTTGAGCGGCATGGACCAAGGCGCAAGGCCCCGGGCCACGCGGGCGCGGTCCCAGCGCAGCAGCCGGTGGGCCAGGCCTTGCGGCAACAGGGCCGCCAGCTCGGGCACGCCCGGCTTGAAGTGGTCGTAAACCTTGAGCACATCGCCTTCTTTGGCCTTGACCTCATGCGTGACCCGGTCCCAGCGGCTGGCGCGGCTTTTCAGGTCGGCCACGCGGATGATGTCGTCAAACGCCATCCACAGGGCCAGCCAGCGCGTGGTCTCGGCTGTGACTGGGCGGGTGCTGTCGGGTGAACTGGCTTCTGAATTGAGCAAGCGTTCGAGGCGCTGCACATACAGGCGGGCATAGGTTGGGCCTTGGTATTCCACCAAGCGCTGGTGGGCCAAGCCCATCAAGGGGTGCAGCACGGCGGGAAACTTGGTGGCCACTTCTGCAGGCAAGGCCGCCGCTGTGACAGGCGCAGCCGGCTTCATCACATGCTCGACATACTGCGCCTGCTCGCGCTGGCGCGTGACAACATCAAAAGCCAGCCCAAAGCCACGCAAACTGGCCTTGGCCGAGGTGCTGGGGCCCGCCAACACGGCCTCGTAATGTGCCCGCGTGAAAGGCAGCAAGCCACTGCCGGCTATTGCCCCTAGCATGACGGCACTGACCATGGTGCCGCTTTGCTGGCATAGGCTGGCCATGTCCATCACATGGTGGCGCTGGCTGTGCGCAGCCACCACGTCGAGCAGCGGACCTTCAGGGCGACGGCCATCGCCCATGGTCATCTTCTCGGCGGTGGTGAGCGCCCGCGATGACGCGCTGATCACCAGCGTGCGGTCACTTGAAGCCAGGCCGTTGCCAATTTGGCGTGCGGTTTCCAGCAACTCCGAAGACACCAGCGCATCGAGCCGACCGGGCAGCGGGTTCAGGCCCAGCACGGGCAAACGTCCTTGCAGCTGGCTGTGGGGTAGAGGGTAGACCTCGAGGTAATAGGTGGTGGCGCCGGTGCGCTGCGCCACGCCAGGAATGGAGGTGGCTTGCGCCGGGTAGCCTGCGTGGCGGGCCACATCGACCAGCCAGTCGGCCAGCACGCCGCCACCTTCGCCACCCAGGGCACACAGCAAGATTGAAATCGGTTGGGTCATGGTGTGTCTCTCGGATCAGGCGGGTTGCAACCAACGGGTGGCCAGGCTTTGCCAGCGGGCCCAAAGGCGTTCGTGCAGCTTGGGGTTTTGCACCACTTCGGCCCGATAAAACGAAGGGCACAAGGTGGCTGCGTGCGCGTTTTCGCCGCACAAGCCGCAGCCCACGCAGCCGTCGATCACGGTGGCCACCGGGTCCACCTTGAGTGGGTCGGGGTTGTCTTTGAGCGTGAGGGTGGGGCAGCCCGACAAGCGAATGCAGGCGTGGTCGCCGTTGCACACGTCTTCGTCCACGCCGTATTTCACACGCTCTACACGTTCGCCTTTGGACAGCAGCGAGGCCAGCCACGGCTTGATGCGGCGCTGGCGCTCCAGCTGGCATTCGCCTTCGGCCACGATCACTTTCAGGCCCTGAAACTCGGTGGTGAAGGCCTCGGTGAGCGTGGCCTGCATGTGGCTCACTTCGTAGGTGTGCACCGTGCGCAGCCATTTCACGCCCAGGCCTTTGAGCGTGGACTCGATGGTCTGGTTGGTGTGCACCATGCTCTGGCGCTTGTCACCCGCCAACTCCTTAGCGATGTCGGTGGGTGTGTTGATGATGTCCTGCGTGCCCGTGGCCGAGGTGTAGCCGTTCTTGAAGATCAGCAGCACCGCGTCATCGCCGTTGAACAGCGCACTTTGCACCCCCGTGAGCAGGCCGTTGTGCCAAAAGCCGCCGTCGCCCATCACCGACAAGACACGGCGCTTCATGACCGGCGACACACCCGCCCGGCTGGCCAGGCTCATGCCGTACCCCAAGATGGAGTGGCCCACCGAAAACGGCTCAAAAGTGGCCAGGGCATGGCAGCCGATGTCGCCTGAGATATGCACGGGGCCGACGTCTTGCTGGGCCAGCTTCAGGGCCGAGAACACGGGGCGCTCCGGGCAGCCAATGCACATGCTCGGTGGCCGCGCAGGCAGTGGGCTGCCCAGCAGGGCTTGCACTTGCTGGCGGCGCTCGCCGTTGGTGGCCAGCCATTGGCGCGTGGCTTCGGGCACGGCGTCGGCCTGGTGACGGTCCAAAAACTTCAGCAGGCCCTGGGCCATGACCTCGGCGGTGTACTCGCCGCCCGAGGGCAGCATGTCTTTGCCATGCAGCGGGGTTTGCAGATCGAGGCGGCGCAGCATCAGCGCCAGTTCTTGCTCGATGTATTCGGGCTGGCCCTCTTCGAGCAGCAGCACGGCCGATTTGTCTTTGCAGAAATTCACCAGCTCATCGGGCACCAGCGGGTAGGTCACGTTCAGCACCAGCACCGACAGGCTGGTCATACCAAAGGCATCGGCCAGGTCGAACTGTTGCAAGGCGCGGATCAGCGTGTTGTACAGACCCCCTTGCACGATCAAGCCCAAGTGGCGGTGGGTTGTGCCTTCAAAGTGCTCGTTCAGACGCTGCTCGGCAATGTATTGGCGGGCGGCGGGCAAGCGGTGCTCGACTTTGCGCTTTTCCTGCGCAAAGGTCACGGGCGGGTGCGCCAGCCGCATGTAGTTGAAACCTGCGGGCTCGTCGATCAGGTGCTTTTTGGAGAGTTGGGGGGCTTGGTTGTCCTTGGCCACAAACTGGCCGCGCACATGGCAGGCGCGGATGCGCAACTCCATCATCACCGGCATGTTGGACGCTTCGGACAGCCGAAAACCGTGCTCCACCATGTTGACCATTTGGCCCAACTCGGGCCGTGGGTCCAGCAGGCACATGCCCGACTTGAGCGCATAAGCATGGGTGCGCTCTTGAATGACGCTCGCGCCTTCGCCGTAGTCTTCACCCACCACGATCAGCACGCCACCGGTCACGCCAGGCGATGACAAATTGGACAGCGCATCGGCCGCCACGTTGGTGCCCACAATCGACTTCCAGGTCACCGCGCCGCGGATCGGGTAATGGATGGACGCGCCCAGCATGGCCGCAGCAGACGCTTCGTTGGAACACGCCTCCACATGCACACCCAGCTCGTCCATATAGGGCTTGGCCTGCACCATCACATCAAGCAAGTGCGAGACCGGGGCGCCTTGGTAGCCGCCCACATAACTCACGCCCGACTGCAGCAGTCCCTTGGTGATGGCCAGAATGCCTTCGCCATGAAACACCTCGCCCGCGCCCATGCGCAGGGCCTTGATTTCTTCGTGAAATGAAACTTCCAAAGCACGCTCCTTGCGTTGTTGCGCCCGCATGGGGCAGGCCAAAGACCATCTTACGTATAAGTACATAAAATATTCCGAATAAACGGTATGCGCTAAATGAATATCAAAGACCTGGACCTGAACCTCTTGCGCTTGTTTGACGCGGTATGGCGCACACGCAGCGTGAGCTTGGCCGCTCAGCAACTGGGCATGTCGCAACCGGCGGCCAGCCAGGGCCTGGCGCGTTTGCGGGCGGTACTGGGCGACGCCTTGTTCGAGCGCAGCGGCGCGGGCGTGCGGCCCACGCCGCGTGCCGACCGGCTGGCGCAGGCGGTGCAATTGGCGCTGGGCACGATCGAAGATGCGCTCAACGTCTCGCAGGTGTTTGACCCGCAGCGCTCAGCCCGTGTGCTGCGAGTGCACCTGAGCGACATTGGCGAGGCGCGTTTTTTGCCCGAGTTGGTGCTGGCGTTGCAGTACCACGCGCCGGGCATGCGGCTCGAAGCCATACCGCTGCCACACGACAAAATTGCCCCCGCGCTGGACAACGGCCAGCTGGACCTGGCGATTGGTTTTTTGCCCGAGGTGAACGACACCTTGCAACAGCCCTTGCTGAGCGACCGCTATGTGGTGCTGATGCGCCAAGGCCACCCGGTGGCGGCGCGTTGGCAGCAACTTCAAAAAGCACGTACTGCGCCCGACGCCGCGCAGGCTTTGCTGGCCGAGCTGGAGTTCGCCGCTGTGCGCACCCATTCGGACACGCTGCGAATTCTGGAATTGATGCATTGGCAGCACCGCCTGCGCCTGACGGTGAGCCACTTTTTGTCACTGCCCGGTATCGTGCGCGGCAGCGATCTGGCGGTCTTGATGCCACGCAATTTTGCGCAAGGCTTTGCCGAAGCAGGTGCGTTGGCCCTGATCGAACCCGATCTGCCCTTGCGCGATTTCACCGTCTCCATGCACTGGAGCCAGCGCTTTGACAAAGACCCCTGCCTGCAGTGGCTGCGGGGCACGGTGTCCCGTCTGTTCAGCACCATCCCCAACACCCTGGAGGTCAAGCCATGAGCACTTTCAAACCCTACTTGAGCGCCATCGAAGCGCCCAGCCTGGCCGAGGTGCAGGCGCTGGCTGGCCTTACCCTATTGGAATTTGGCACCGAATGGTGCGGTCACTGCCGTGCCGCCCAGCCCTTGATCGCAAAGGCTTTGGCCTCGCACACCGACACAGAGCTGCCTTGTCAGCACCTCAAAATCGAAGACGGTCCGGGCCGTGCACTGGGCCGTCATTACCGCGTGAAGCTCTGGCCCACGCTGGTGGTTTTGCGCGATGGGCAGGAGTTGGGGCGGCTGGTGCGGCCTGCAGCCGCTTCGGACATTGAAGTCTTGGTTTCATCGACATGATGGGGTGGAGGCGCATCAGATACGTGTCTTTCGATCTTCTTGACGGATTCCGTGACGCGGAATAAAATTGCGCCATGATCCATTCGTTCATTTGCGCCGACACCGAGGCTTTGTTTCGAAGCCAGGTGGTACCCAGGTTCAACAACATCGAGCGCGTGGCTCGGCGCAAGTTGTTGCAGTTGCATGCGGTGACTGAATTGGTCAGTTTGAAAGTGCCACCTGGCAACCACTTGGAAGCCTTGAAGGGCGATCGAAAAGGGAAGCACAGCATCCGCATCAACGATCAATGGCGAATTTGTTTTGTTTGGCACGACAACGGCGCTTACCAAGTCGAAATAGTGGATTACCACTGAGGAGTTGAAGATGAGCCAATTACTTGACGAAATCCACCCCGGCGAAATTTTGTTGGAAGACTTCATGAAACCCATGGGCATCACTGCGCGTCAGCTGGCCGCTGACATTGATGTGTCGCCCAGTCGAATCAGCGATCTGGTCAATGGCAACCGTCCCGTGACGGCAGATACCGCCCTGCGTTTGGGCCTGTTTTTCAACATGGAGCCCCGCTTTTGGCTGAACCTGCAAACCGAATACGACATGCGTCATGCCGCAAGAACGCTCACTGACACGATTGCGCCACGCATTCGGGTGTTCCAACAGCCAGCCGTTGCTTAAGTCAACAGGGGCTGGGTCCGCTTAAGCCAGCAAAGCCCCAGCGTCCTCGTACCAAAACATCAGCGCGGCGTCGTAGCTTTCCCACACGCAGCCATTGCAGCCGCGCCCGCAGCAGGATGTGGGCTCGGGAGGTGGGTCGCGGAAGTCGTGGCCTGCAGCCTGCAGGCGCTCCTGAAATTGCGCAATGCCCCGGCGCACAGACGCGCGTTGGGATTCGTAGGGGTCGATGATGGGGTGTTCGTTCTCGGCGCTCATGCCGTATTGTCTGACAAGGCGAGCCCACTTTGGGTTGGGGTGAAGTCGCTGAATTAAGGGGTGGGCTTCACGCGATGGCCTTGGATCACCGTGTGCGCAATCAAGCGTTCATCGCCCAACACGATCATGGCGAACAGCCATTCAGCCAGTGTCTCGGTTTGCGCCGTGCGCCTGGCCAGCAGCGGCGTGGCTTGGGGGTTGAGCACCACAAAGTCGGCTTCGCAGCCGGGCAGCAGGTTGCCCACTTGGCCCTTCAGGTCCAGCGCGGAGGCAGCACCTGCCGTGTGTTGCCACCACAGGTGTTCTGGCGCCAAGCTGATGCCGGGGCGGCCCACGCTTTGCCGAGCCACGGTGTAGGCCGCGTGCATGGTGTGAAAGGGGCTGAAGCTGGTGCCGCCGCCCACATCGCTGGCCAGGCCGTAGCGGAGACCGGTCGCGTCCGAGGCGGTGTAGTCGAAGAAGCCACTGCCCAAAAACAGGTTGCTGGTGGGGCTGACGGCGGCGCTTGCGCCCACCTCGGCCATGCGGCGGCGGTCGGCATCGTCGAGGTAAATGCAGTGCGCGTACACCGAGCGCTGGCGCAAAAGGCCTGCGCGGTCGTACACATCCAGATAGCTACGGGCTTCGGGAAAGAGTTCGTGCACCCAGCGGATTTCTTCCACGTTCTCGGCCACGTGCGACTGAATCCACACATCGGGAAACTGCTGCGCGATCTCGCCTGCGCCATGCAGCTGCTCGCGGGTGCTGGTGGGCGCAAAGCGTGGCGTGATGGCGTAACCCAAGCGGTCCACGCCGTGCCAGCGGCGGATCAGGTCTTCGGTTTGACGCAGGCTCAAAGCCGTGTCGGTGTCGCGCAGGCCGTCGGGGCTGTGGCGGTCTTGCAGCACCTTGCCGGTGATCATGCGCAGGTGGCGCTTTTGCGCCTCGGCCATGAACACATCCACCGACTCGGGGTGGGCCGTGGCAAAACACAGGGCCGTGGTCACGCCGTGGCGCATCAGCTCGTCCAGAAAAAACGCGCTCACTTCGTGCGCGTAGGCCGGTTCGGAAAAATGCTTTTCGTGTGGAAAGGTGTAGTGCGCCAGCCAAGGCAGCAGGCCCTCGGCGGGCGAACCGATCACGTCGGTTTGCGGGTAATGGATGTGCAGATCGACAAAGCCCGGCGCGATGCACAGGCCGGGCCAGTGGGTCACCGGCAGGTCGGGGTAGCGCGGGGCCAGTTCGGTGTAGGGGCCGATGGCCTGAATGCGCACGATGCCGTCGGCCTCGCGGGCGGTCACCAGCAGGCCGTCGGTTTCGTGCTGGGCTTGCGGCTGGGTCGGGTCGGGAAACCAGAGCAGGCTGGCTCGCCAAGCTTGGCGTTCGGTCAGATGGGGGGCTTGGCGCATGGGTCGGTCGGGCGTGAATACGGGGATAAACACCCGGGAAAAGCGGGTGTTGGCAGTGGTACATTGTGCGGCAATCTCATGGCTTGCAAGGCTCGGGTCAAGGCTTTAGGCACGGACTTTGCAAGAGACTTATTTAGATATTCCATCCCACCCGACATGACCAAACCCCTTTTGTCTTTGCAAGGCATCACCAAGCGCTACCCGGGCGTGGTGGCCAATCAGGACGTGTCGCTGACCGTGATGCCCGGCCAGGCCCATGCTGTGCTGGGCGAAAACGGCGCGGGCAAGTCCACCCTGATGAAAATCATTTATGGCTCAGTCAAACCTGACGAGGGCAAGGTCCTCTTTAATGGTCAGCCGGTCATCATCCGCAACCCACAAGAAGCCCGCAAGCTGGGCATCAGCATGGTGTTCCAGCACTTCAGCCTGTTTGACACCCTCACCGTGGCCGAAAACGTGTGGCTGGGGCTGGACAAGTCGCTGAGCCTGGCCGAAGTGACCGAGCGCATCGTGGCCAAGGCCAGCGAATACGGCTTGGACCTCGAGCCCGAACGTCCGGTGCACACCCTGAGCGTGGGCGAGATGCAGCGGGTTGAGATCATCCGAGCGCTCTTGACCGAGCCTAAGCTCTTGATCTTGGATGAGCCCACTTCAGTGCTGACACCGCAGGCGGTCGAGAAGTTGTTTGTGGTTTTGCACAAACTGGTCAGCCAGGGCGTGAGCATTTTGTACATCTCGCACAAGTTGCACGAGATCCGGGCGCTGTGCAGTGCCTGCACGGTGCTGCGCGGCGGCAAGCTCACGGGCGTGTGCGACCCGCGCGAAGAAACGAACGCCTCGCTCAGTCGCTTGATGATCGGCGCCGAGCCCCCGGCCTTACAGCATGTGGCCCGTGCGCCGGGCGAGGTGGTGTTGTCGGTGCGGGGCCTGAGCCTCACGCGGCAAGACCCTTTTGGCGTGGACTTGGACGGCATCAACCTGCAGGTGCGGGCGGGCGAAGTGGTCGGTTTGGCCGGCGTGTCGGGCAACGGACAAAGAGAATTGATGTGGGCTTTGTCTGGGGAAGACACCCGGGCGGGCGTGCAGTGCGGCGCGGCCAGTGTGAGTTTGTCCGGCCAAGCGGTGGCGGCTTTGGGGCCGGTGCCGCGCAGGCAAATGGGTCTGCATTTTGTGCCCGAAGAGCGCTTGGGCCGGGGGGCTGTGCCGTCCCTTAGCCTGTCGCAAAACCTCTTGCTCACGCGCAGCGAGGCCGTGGGTGCGGGCGGCTGGGTGCGCATGGTGGCGTTGGTCGATCAGGCGCGCAGCATCATCGACCGCTTCAAGGTCAAGGCGTCTGGCCCAGATGCCCCAGCGCAGTCGCTGTCAGGTGGCAATTTGCAAAAGTTCATTGTGGGGCGTGAGATCAGCGCTTCGCCGAAGCTGCTCATCGTCTCGCAACCCACTTGGGGCGTGGACGTGGGCGCAGCAGCGCAGATTCGCGCCGAGATTTTGGCGCTGCGCGACGCGGGTTGTGCGGTGCTGGTGGTGAGTGAGGAGTTGGAAGAATTGTTCGAGTTGTCTGACCGATTGCATGTGATCGCCAAGGGGCGCTTGTCGCCGTCTGTGGCGCGGGCCGAGGCCACGGTGGCGCTGATTGGCGAGTGGATGAGCGGCTTGTGGCCTGTCTCCAAGAACGACCAGGCACAGGAGGCGCAACATGCTGCGGCTTGAACCCCGTCCTCAGGCCTCGCGCCTGTGGACTTATGCATCGCCCCTGCTGGCGCTGGTGCTCACCGTGCTGCTGGGTGTGGCGCTGTTCATGGCGCTGGGCAAAGACCCGGTGCGCGGGCTGCAGATGTTCTTTTGGGAGCCCATCAAAACCAGCTACGCCTTGGGCGAGTTGATGGTCAAGGCCACACCGCTGTTGGTGATCGCTTTGGGTTTGTCGGTGTGTTTTCGCTCCAATGTTTGGAACATCGGGGCGGAGGGGCAGTTTGTCATTGGCGCAGTGTGCGCCGGGGGCGTGGCCTTGTTGGCCGACAAAGACACGGGCCGCTGGATCGTGCTGGCGGTGCTGCTGGCGGGTGTGCTGGGCGGCATGTTGTGGGCGGGCATCACGGCGCTGCTGCGCGATCGCTTCAATGCCAGTGAGATTTTGGTCAGCTTGATGCTGGTGTATGTAGCCGACATGGTGCTGAGCTACTTGGTCTATGGCCCCTGGAAAGACCCTGCCGGGTTTAACTTTCCGCAGTCCAAAACCTTCGAGGCGGTCACGCAGATCCCGCGTTTGATGGACGGCTCGCGCGTGAGTGTGGGTTTGCTCTTGGCCTTGGTGGGTGCGGGCTTGCTGTGGGTGTTTTTGTTCCGAACCCGGGCGGGCTTTGCCCAGCAAGTGGGCGGTTTGGCACCAGATGCGGCGCGGTATGCCGGTTTTTCATCGCGCAAGGCGCTGTGGGTGGCCCTCATGGTGTCGGGCGGCGCGGCAGGTCTGGCGGGTGCTTTGGAGGTGGCGGGGCCCATCGGGCAGCTGACGCCCTATGTGCCTGCGGGCTATGGCTTTGCCGCCATCATCGTGGCCTTTGTCGGGCGCTTGCACCCGGCGGGCATGGTGCTGTCGGCCGTGCTGATGAGCATGTTCTACATCGGCGGCGAGTTGGCGCAGTCGCGCCTGGGTCTGCCCAAGTCGATCACCGGCGTGTTCCAGGGTTTGCTGCTGTTTTGCCTGCTGGCGTGTGACACCTTGGTGGCTTATCGCCTGCGCTGGGTAGCGGTCAAGAAAGGGGGCGTGTGATGGAGTCTTATGCATTGCTGATCGCAGCCACCCTCAACGCGGGGACGGTGCTGGCCATCGCCGCTTTGGGTTTGCTGATCAATGAAAAAGCCGGTGTGGTGAACCTGGGGGCCGAAGGCATGATGCTGTGCGCGGCCATCGCGGGCTTTGCGGCCGTCGTACACACCGGCAATGACTGGCTGGGCTTTGCGGCGGGCATGGGCGCAGGTGCGGTGCTGGCGGCCATTTTTGGGGTGTTGGTCATCTGGCTGGGCACCAACCAGTACGCCACGGGTCTGGCGCTGAGTTTGTTTGGTGTGGGCTTTTCAGCCTTTGTGGGCATTGGCTATGTGAAAGAAAAGCTGCCCGAGCGGCCCCATTTTGCGGTGCCTTATCTGGCCGACATTCCGCTGGTGGGGCCCGCCTTGTTCAAACAGCATCCGCTCGTTTATGGGGCGATGGCGCTGGTGTTGGCCCTGATTTGGTTCCTGTACAAAAGCCGCACCGGTTTGGTGCTGCGGGCGGTGGGCGAATCGCCTGCTTCGGCACACGCCTTGGGCTACCCGGTGCGCCGCATTCGCCTCGCGGCTGTGGTGGCTGGGGGCGCTCTGTGCGGCCTGGCTGGGGCCTACATCTCGGTGATCTACACCCCGCTGTGGGTCGAGGGCATGGTGGCGGGCAAGGGCTGGATCGCCCTGGCATTGACCACCTTTGCCACCTGGCGTCCGGCACGTGTATTGCTTGGGGCTTATCTGTTTGGCGGTGTGACCATGCTGCAGTTCCATTTGCAAGGCATGGGCGTGCAAGTGCCCAGCCAGTTGCTCACGGCGCTGCCCTACATCGCCACCATTGTGGTGCTGGCCCTGATCTCGCGCAATCCAGCCTGGATTCGCGTGAACATGCCGGCCTCGCTGGGTAAACCGTTTTATCCCGGTTCATAATCTCGTTTTTTCAACCCCTGTAACCCTGTTCCAAAGGACCTGACATGACAGACCTCTCCAAGCGCTCCATCGTCAAGATGGTGGCCCTGACCGCTGTGGCCGCCGCCGCACTGGTCGGCTGTGGCAAAAAAGAAGAAGCCCCCAAGGCTGAAGCCCCGGCTGCAGCGCCTGCCAAGCCCGAGCCGCTGAAGATCGCGTTTGCTTATGTGGGACCTGTGGGCGACGGCGGCTGGACCTTTGCGCACGACAACGGCCGCAAGGAAATCGAAAAAGCCTTCGGCGACAAAGTGGTCACCACTTTTGTTGAAAAAGTGCCAGAAAGCGCTGACGCTGAGCGCGTGATCCGCGACATGGCCGCCCAAGGCAACAAGCTGATTTTTGGTACCACTTTTGGCTACATGGAGCCCATGCTCAAAGTGGCTGCTGACAACAAAGAAGTGAAATTCGAACACGCCACCGGCTACAAAACGGCCGAGAACATGCGCACTTACGACAGCCGCACTTACGAAGGCGCGTACATGGCGGGCGTGATCGCAGGCAAGATGACCAAGACCAACACCCTGGGTGTGGTCGCCTCCATCCCAATCCCAGAGGTGGTGCGCAACATCAACAGCTTCACCATGGGCGCCCAGTCGGTCAACCCCAAGATCAAGACCAAAGTGGTCTGGGTCAACGAGTGGTTCAACCCACCAAAAGAAACCGAAGCTGCCACTTCGCTGATCAACGGCGGCGCGGACGTGCTGATGCAAAACACCGATTCTTCGGCTGTGCTGCAGACTGCCGAAAAAATGGGCAAGCGTGCCTTCGGTTGGGACTCCGACATGACCGCCTACGGCCCCAAGGCCCACCTGGGTTCGGCCGTGATCAACTGGGGCCCTTACTACGTCAAGGCCGTGGGTGAAGCCCTGGAAGGCAAGTGGAGCACCGGTCAAAGCTGGTGGGGCGTGAAAGAAGGCGCGATCGACATGGTCAACGTGGCCGCTGACGTGCCTGAAGACACCCAGAAGAAAATCGCTGACATCAAAGCCGGTCTGAAAGACGGCAGCTTCTCCATCTGGAAAGGCCCGATCGTGGACCAAGCCGGTAAAGAAGTGCTGGCCAAAGACGCTGTGGCTGACGACAAGTTCTTGGGTGGCGTGATGTTCTACGTCAAGGGCGTGGAAGGCAAGATCCCAGGCAAGTGAT
>JANQXJ010000228.1:48320-55661 GCA_030729445.1 Limnohabitans sp.
TTGCAGCACCTGAGTTTTGCCGAGGTGATTGGCGCTTTTTATGCGACCAGTGCGCTGATCCTGGTGCTGGGTTTGAGCGGCTGGGTCAAGCGGGTCATGGCGGCGCTGCCCATGCCCATCGTCATGGGCATGGTGGCGGGGGTGTTCTTGCGTTTTGGCCTCGACATCGTGCGGGCGCTGCAAAGCGATGTGGCCATTGCAGCGCCCATGGTGGCGGTGTTTTTGTTGCTGTCTGCCCGGGCCGATTGGGGCAAGCGCCTGCCGCCGGTCATTGGTGCCTTGCTGGTGGGGGCTTTGGCGGTGGCGGTGTCGGGCCGTCTCGATGCGGCTGCCTTGGGGCAACTGACCTTGGCGCAGCCGGTGATTCAGGCCCCGGTGTGGTCGTTTGCCGCAATGCTGGAGTTGGTGGTGCCCCTGGCCATCACGGTGCTGGTGGTGCAAAACGGGCAAGGCGTGGCCGTGCTCAAAAACGCCGGGCACGAGCCACCTGTGAACATGATCGCTGTGGCCTGCGGTGTGGGTGCTGCCATCAGCGCTGTGTTTGGGGCGGTCAGCACTTGTCTCACGGGACCAACCAATGGCTTGCTCACCTCGTCCGGCGAGAAATCGCGCCACTACACCGGGGCGCTGATGTTTGGTGGGCTGGCGCTGTTGTTCGGCCTGATGGCGCCCACCTTCACGGGTTGGATGCTGGCTGCGCCCAAGGAGTTCATCATGGTGCTGGGCGGCTTGGCCATGCTTCGGGTGTTGCAGGGTGCGTTTGTGGCTTCGTTTGGTGCGGGCAAGTTTTCGCTCGGTGCACTGGTGAGTTTGCTGGTCACGGTAGCCGACATTGGCCTGTTCAACATCGGCGCTGCTTTCTGGGGCTTGGTCGCCGGGTTTGCGGTCTCGTGGTGGATGGAGCGGGGCGATTTTCAGAGCCGTTGAATTGCATGGATACTGCCTGCATGCACATTCAAAAAATCAACGAAGGCGTCTGCGCCTTGCATGACCCATCGGGCCTGCATGTGGGCAACTTCAACTGGGTCAATGGCCAATGGAAGTTCAAGGCCGTGGGCTACGGCCCTGCAGGCCAAGTGATGCCGGGCCACGGGCCTTTGACCGACCGGCACAACACCTGTTTCGCGCAATTGGACGAAGCCACCATCCGCGCTCAATTTTTCGAGGATTGACCATGTTCAAAGTCCACGCCATTCCCCCAGAGTGCCTGCCCGAGTTGCTGCGCGTCATGCCCAAGGCGGAGCTGCACATCCACATCGAAGGCTCGCTGGAGCCCGAGTTGATCTTTGCTTTGGCGCTGCGCAACGGTGTCTCGCTGCCCTATGCCGATGTGGCCGCCTTGCGCAGCGCCTATGCCTTCACCAACCTGCAAAGTTTTCTGGACCTGTATTACGCCGGGGCCAGTGTGCTGCTGTACGAGCAGGATTTTTACGACATGGCCTGGGCCTATTTTGAAAAAGCTGCTGCCGACCATATCGTGCGGGCCGAGCTGTTTTTTGACCCCCAAACCCACACCGCGCGCGGCGTGGCCATGGGCGCGGTCATCCAAGGCCTGAGTCGCGCCTGCCACGATGCGCAGACGCAGCTGGGCATCAGCGCCGATTTGATTTTGTGTTTTTTGCGCCACCTGTCCGAGGACGAGGCGCTGGCCACGCTGAACGAGGCCATGCCTTGGCGTGAGCACCTCATTGGCGTGGGCCTGGATTCGAGTGAGCTGGGCCATCCGCCCGAAAAATTTACCCGCGTATTTGCCCGCGCCCGCGAGCTGGGCTTGCACTGCGTGGCCCACGCGGGCGAAGAAGGCCCGCCCGCCTACATCTGGGGCGCACTCGACGAGCTGCAGGTCGAGCGCATCGACCACGGCGTGCAAGCCATCCACGATGCCGCATTGATGCAACGCCTGGCCGACAGCCGCATGCCGCTCACCGTGTGCCCGCTGTCCAACCTCAAGCTGTGCGTGTTCAAAAACTTGGCTGACCACAACCTGGGCCAGATGCTGGACGCAGGCCTGTGCATCACCCTCAACTCCGATGACCCGGCCTACTTTGGCGGCTACCTGAATGACAACTACCTGCAGACCTTTGCCGCCTTGGATCTGAGCGCTCAGCAGGCCTACCAACTGGCGGCCAACAGCATCGAAGCGAGCTTCGCATCAGAGGCCGATAAGCGCCGGTGGATGCATGAGCTGAAAGCGTGTTTTCAGGGGTTTTCTCAGCAGGACTGAGGGCTCGTCCACTCGGGTTAAAATGCCCAGCACAAAGCCCGCCGCCCCGGCGGGCTTTGTTTTGTTCAATCTTCGGGGCCATGTAGAGGACTACCATGTACAAAAACCTCGCAGCCACGCTGGTGGCCGCCTGCTTTTTTTCGTCTGCCGTTCAGGCACAAACACCCACCAAATCCACCGAGCCCATCAAGGCCGGTTTTGTCTATGTTTCGCCCATCACCGAGGCGGGCTGGACGCGTCAGCACGACGAGGGCCGCAAGGCCGTTGAGCGGGCTTTGGGCGACCAGGTCAAAACCACCTTTGTGGCCGATGTGGCGGAGGGCGCTGACGCCGAGCGCGTGATCCGTGATCTGGCCAGCCAAGGCCACCAAATCATCTTCACGCCCAGCTTTGGCTACATGGAGCCCACACTCCGGGTGGCCAAAGACTTTCCCAACGTGAAGTTCGAGTCGGTGACCGGCTTCAAGACCGCGCCCAACGTGGCGGCCTCCAACGCCCGTTATTACGAGGGCCGCTATTTGGCGGGCATTGCGGCGGGTCGCATGACGAAAACGAATGTGGCCGGTTATGTGGCGGGCTTTCCGATTCCCGAAGTCCTGCAAGGCATCAACGCCTTCACGCTGGGCATGCGCTCAGTCAACCCCAAAGCCACCGTCAAGGTGGTCTGGCTCAACGCCTGGTTTGACCCACCGAAAGAGCGCGAAGCGGCCATGGCCTTGTTCAACCAAGATGTGGATGTGATCGCTTTCCACACGGGATCGACCGCTGTGATGGCCGCAGCCCAAGAGCGAGGCAAGATGGCCGTGGCCTACCACTCGGACATGCGCCGGGTTGCGCCGGATGCGCAGATCATTGCCGTGACCCACCAGTGGGGCGACTACTACACGGCCCGCGTCAAGGCCGCATTGTCAGGTCAGTGGAAATCGGGCAGCGTGTGGGGCGGTGTGAAGGACGGCATGATCCGCGTGGGCGACTTTGGCCCCAAGGTGCCCAAGGCTGTTCAAGACGAAGTGATGGCCAAGCAAAGGCTGGTGGGCACGGGCAAGTTGTTGCCTTTTGCTGGCCCCATCACCGACAACGAAGGCAAGTTGCTGTTGCCTGCAGGTCAAAGCCTGAGCGATGCCCAGATCTTGAACATGAACTATCTGGTGCAGGGCGTGCAGGGGCGTGTGACGCGCTGAGTCTCGTTGGGGCTGCAAGCTCGGCCCAGCCTATGGCAGACTGGTCATCCCCTAGAATAATCTGATTCAATAAAGGCATACCATGAGCATCAAGAGCGACAAATGGATCCGCCGCATGGCCGAAGAGCACGGCATGATCGAGCCGTTCGAGCCGGGCCAGATCCGCAAGGACGCAGCTGGTCAGAAAATCGTCAGCTACGGCACCAGCAGTTATGGCTATGACATCCGCTGCGCCCCTGAATTCAAGGTCTTCACCAACATCTACAGCACCGTGGTGGACCCTAAAAACTTCGATGAACGCAGTTTTGTGGACATCGAAAGCGATGTCTGCATCATCCCGCCCAACAGCTTCGCGTTGGCCCGCACCGTGGAGTACTTCCGCATTCCGCGCAATGTGTTGACCATTTGTCTGGGCAAAAGCACCTACGCCCGCTGCGGCATCATCGTCAACGTGACCCCTTTCGAGCCTGAGTGGGAAGGTTATGTGACGCTCGAGTTCAGCAACACCACGCCCCTGCCCGCCAAAATTTATGCTGGGGAAGGTTGCGCCCAAGTGCTGTTCTTCGAGAGTGACAAAGACGACGT
Organism: Limnohabitans sp.; assembly: GCA_030729445.1. Classification (GTDB taxonomy): domain Bacteria; phylum Pseudomonadota; class Gammaproteobacteria; order Burkholderiales; family Burkholderiaceae_C; genus Limnohabitans_A. Next base: position 52,311 of record JANQXJ010000228.1, read on the forward strand.
TTGCGAAACCAGTTACAAGGACCGGGGTGGCAAATACCAAGGCCAAGTGGGCGTGACGCTGCCCAAGACCTGAATTGAAGTGTTCTCGTGTGTTGATGCCCAAAATCCTAGGCTACACCTCGGTTCAATGAGCTTCGTTATGGCTGTGAGCATCGGCTGTTAGTCAACTGTTTTGAGTCCTCAGTGGCCATCACTGAGTCATATGCTCGAGCAGGCCTTCGCCGCTTATCTGAATTGATGCATATGCAAAGAACAAAACAGTGGTTTGCAATCGGGCCTAAATTGCCCACAATGTCCAAGCTTCGTGTCTGCGGTCGGCCGCAAAATGGGCCATCACTTTTGCAGGTGCTGCCCTTGGGGTTTTTTGCAGGACAATTGAGCAGCAACTGAGACACTCGCAGGAAATAAACCATGGCCAAAACAGCAACAGCCGACGACAACGTTCTGACAGAATCGGAGGAGGTTTTTGAAAAAGCCGCCGAGGTCTTTCGTGTCATGTCGGCCCCGATGCGCCTGCGCATCATCAGCGCTCTTTGCAATGGCGAAAAAAATGTGGGTGAGCTGCTGGCCGAAATCGACACCACCCAACCCAACATGTCGCAGCACCTGAACACTCTCTACCAGTCGGGTGTGCTCGGTAAGCGCCGCGAAGGCGTACAAATCTATTACCGCATCATCAATGACCGCGTGGTCACGCTGTGCCGTGCCGTGTGCGTGCAGATCGCCAGCGAAAGCGATTGAAAGTTCGACGTCAGTTTCAGACCGGGTTTTCACGGACACCCTTTTGCTGTAGTCCCAGCTAACATCCGTACATAAGGAGCAATGAATGAAAAAACACCTGTTATTACTTTCCGGCCTGCTGGCTTGCACTTTGAGTTGGGCCGAGATCAAGGTGGTGTATCACCTGAGTGAAGGCATCCCCCAAGCCTCACGGGCCATTCGCAACATCCGCAACCACCTCAATGCCGACCCGACCGCCAAAATCGTGGTTGTCTCTCATGGTTTGGGTATTGACTTTTTAATCAGTGGTGCAACCAATCAGCTGGACCAGCCCTTTGCCGGTGGAGTGGCTGACTTGGTCAACAAAGGTGTGGAGTTTCGTGTCTGCAACAACACATTGAAAGCTCGCAAAATCTCGGCCGATAAGCTGCTGATGGAGGCCAAAGTGGTGCCCTCCGGTGTGGCTGAAGTCGCCAAACTGCAGGCCAACGACAAATTTGTTTACTTGCGCCCCTGAGCTTGCTGACGTTTGACGTCAGCGCTTGACTGATTTTTTACGAGGAAAACCTATGAAGATACAACACGCTTTGACAGCGGCCGCCTTGGTCGCCTTGTCTGGCCTGGCCCAAGCCCAGGTTGATCCGCTGCAAGCGCGCAGCTGGGCCGCATCCTGCGCTGCCTGCCACGGCACCGATGGACGCGCTCAACGGGGCATGATTTCTTTGGCCGGTGTTCCCAAAGAAATTACCATCCAAAAAATGCTGGATTACAAAGCCGGTCGCGTGCCTGCTGCCACCATCATGCACCAGCTCGCCAAGGGCTATTCAGATGAGCAGATTGCTGCCATTGCTGGCTACTTTGCCGCTCAAAAAAGATAAGGAATAACTGCCATGCAACGTCGTCATTTTTTGCAGACTGGCTCCGCTTTGGGCGCCATGGGACTGGTTTCGGGTTGTGCCACCGTGGGCGGTGGCAGTGGCCCCAAGGTGGTGGTCATTGGCGGGGGCTACTCCGGTGCCACGGCCGCCAAATACCTGCGCATGTGGTCTGAGCACAAGATCCAGGTCACCTTGGTCGAGCCCAACGATGCCTTCATCTCTTGCCCCATGTCCAACCTGGTGCTCGGTGGCAGCAAGACCATCACCGACATCACCACGCCTTATGACAACCTGACCAAGCGTCACGGTGTCAAGGTCATCAAAGACCGCGTCAACACCATCGACGCCGACAAGCGTGTTGTCAAGCTTGCCGGAGGCACTGAGCTCAGCTATGACCGCCTGATCGTCTCGCCTGGTGTGGATTTCATGTGGGAAACCCTGCCCGGCATGAACAAAGCCGGTGCCAAAGACAAAGTCATGCACGCCTGGAAGGCCGGCGCACAAACCCTCACCCTGCGTAAGCAACTCGAAGCCATGCCCGACGGCGGCGTGTTCGCCATGTCCATCCCATTGGCCCCCTACCGCTGCCCCCCCGGCCCTTACGAGCGTGCTTGCCAAGTGGCCGAGTACTTCAGCAAGGCCAAGCCCAAGAGCAAAGTGCTCATCCTGGACGCCAACGACAATGTGACCTCCAAAGGCCCCTTGTTCAAAAAAGCCTGGGCCGAGCGTTACAAAGGCATCGTCGAGTACCGTGGCAAGCACCGCGTCACCGATGTCGATGCAGCCACCAACACCTTGAAGTTCGAGTTCAACGACGACATCAAGGCCAACGTACTCAACGTCATCCCCAACATGCGTGCCGGTGACATCGCCGTCAACGCAGGTCTGGCCACCGCCAACAAGCGCTGGTGCGAAGTGGACTTCCTCACCTTCGAATCCAAGGCAGCCAAGAACGTGCACGTTTTGGGTGACTCCATCCAGGTCGCGCCAGGCATGCCCAAGTCGGGCCACATGGCCAACCAGCATGGCAAAACCTGCGCTGCTGCTGTGGTGGCCTTGCTGATGGGCAAACAAGTCAACCCCATGCCGATCTACAACAACACTTGCTACAGCTATGTCAGCAGCAAAGATGTGGTTCACGTGGCCAGCGTGCACCGTTACGACGCAGCAAAGAAAACCATGCTGACCGTGCCTGGTTCGGGTGGTGTATCTAAAGGCGCCAACGAACTCGAAGGCGTGTATGCTTGGGCCTGGGCTCAAAACATCTGGGCCGACACACTGGCCTGATGCACCCTGCGCGTGGCGGCTTGCCACGCCACAAAAAACGCCGCAGTCCTTGAGACTGGCGGCGTTTTTTTTGGTGCTCAGATGATGCTGGCTTGCATCCAACTCAGATGGGCCAGCCCATGCTGCGGTTGATGCGCCAGGCCAGGCCCGCGCCCAGCCAGATCGCGATCAGGGTCAGCCAAGCCGTGAGCGAGAAAATAGAACCTCCAGTCATGCCAGCACCCACGGTGCAACCACCTGCCAGCACCGCACCAAAACCCATCAGGACAGCACCTGTGAGGTAGTGGCCCAGTTTGTTCTCGGTTTTGAAGCCCTCGAACTTGAAGTCACCCCCAACCAAAGCGCCCAACAAAGAACCTGCAAAAGTGGCCGGTAGCAAGCCCGCATCAAAACCTAGGCTGGGCGATGTGGCGCTGGACAGTACCCGCATCAGCATCTCCGCCGATGCGCTGCTGAAGCTCAGCCC
>JANQXJ010000229.1 GCA_030729445.1 Limnohabitans sp.
GGCCACCACCAGGCCACCCATGCTGTGGCCCAACACGATGAGTGGCAAGTCCTTCAAGACCGGGCGCTGGCGCGTGGCATCGATCACTCGGCACAAGTCGGCTTGCAAGCTGCCGGGGCGCAGCAGGTCACCGCGTGCGCCTTCGGATTGGCCGTGACCTTGCTGGTCGTAGGCCCGCACCGCAAAACCCCATTGGTGCAGGTGCGCCGCCACCTCGCCATAACGCCCGGCGTGTTCGCCCAGGCCATGCACCAAGACCACCGTGCCCAGGGGCTGACTGACAGGCAGGGCCCAGTCGTAGACCGCGAGTTGACCTGCCTCGCCCTGCAAGCCTGAAACTTGGGGGCGCGGCAACGAAGGGGGTGTACTGATGGTCATCAGGGCATCCGCGCCATCACTTCGGCCACCGCCGCCGTGAGTTTTTTGGCATAGGGCACATGCAAAAACTCGTTAGGCCCGTGCGCATTGCTCTTGGGGCCGAGCACGCCGCAAACCATCATTTGCGCTTTGGGGAAACCGGCACTCAGCATGTTCATGAGCGGGATGGTGCCGCCTTGCCCGATGTAGCCCACGCCTGCACCAAAGTGCGCTTGGCTGGAGCTGTTGAGGGCTTGTTCAAACCAAGGCAAGGTGTCGGGGGCGTTCCAGCCGGTGGCACCGCCACCCGATTCGAAAGTAACTTTGGCCTGGTAGGGCGCGTTGTCCTCCAGCAGGGCTTTCATCTCGGCCACGGCTTGCGCCGCGTCCACCAGGGGCGGCAGGCGCAGGCTGAGCTTGAAGGCGGTGTAGGGCCGCAGCACATTGCCCGCGTCTTTCAGCGCCGGAAAACCTTCCGCCCCGGTCACGCTCAGTGTGGGTGTCCAGGTGCGGTTGAGCAAGGCTTGTGTCGGGTCGGTGGTGGTGGGCAGGGCAAAGCTGGTGGAGCCACCGCAGTCATAGTGCGCCCATGGAAAGCGCTTGTACACCTCGTCGCCGAGGATGGCGGCGGTGGCCTGCGCTTGCGCCAAGCGCTCGGCAGGCACTTCGCAATGGAAGCTCGCGGGCAGCAATCGGCCGGTGGTGCTGTCTTCGAGCCGGTCGAGCACCTGGCGCATGATGCGAAAGCTTGACGGCACCAAGCCCGAGGCGTCGCCCGAGTGGATGCCTTCGGTCAGGATTTGCACCTTGAGCGTGCCGCTGGCCATGCCACGCAGGCTGGTGGTGAGCCACAACTGGTCGTAATTGCCCGCGCCGCTGTCCAGGCAAATCACCAAGCCCACATCGCCCATGCGGGTGCGCAGCGCGTCAACATAAGGCAACAGGTCGTAAGAGCCGGACTCTTCGCAGGTCTCGATCAGGCCAACGATGCGCGGGTGCGGTGTCTTTTGGCTTTTGAGCGCCTGCACCGCGGCAATGCTGGCGTAGACCGCATAACCGTCGTCTGCACCGCCCCGGCCATAGAGCTTGCCGTCTTCATAAACGGGGGTCCAAGGCCCCAGGTCATTGCGCCAGCCGTTGAACTCGGGCTGCTTGTCCAGGTGGCCGTACATCAGCACCGTCTGGCCCGATCCCTCGCTGGCCGCGCGGGTGGCGGCCACTTCAAAAAACATGACCGGTGTGCGACCGGGCAATTGAATGATCTCGAGCGTGAGGCCTTCCACCTTTTGCGCCTCGACCCATTGGGCAGCGCGGCGCAACACCGATTCGATGTGGCCGTGTGCGGCCCAATCGGCGTCAAAGGCAGGCGACTTGGCCGGGATCTCGATGTAGTTTTTGAGCTCGGGCACGATGGTGCTGTCCCAAGCTTGGGTGACGTCGCTCAAGGCGCGGGCGCTGTCCAGCAGGCCATCGGGCATTTCGCGGTGCAGGGGGGCGTTCATGGTGGGGCTCCTCGGGGCGGCACAAAAGAAAAACACTTTAGCGTGTTTGCCTGGCGCTGGCCACGCCAGGCGTACACCACGGTGACAACCAAACACTGACCAGCATAAAGGGCTTGTGGGTACCTCTTTGGTCAATCGTTGTTAAAGTCTGGCCCATTCCAGTTGCCCCAAACCCGAATCGCGAAGGCAACTTGGATACACAAGACAAGTAGTCCCACAGGCGGCGAAAGAGACAACACCATGGATGCCAACACCACGCCCAACCCGAGCCTGTACCTGTTCGAAAAGTTCGAGGCCGGGGTCATCCATCTGGACGCCCAGCGCAATGTGTTGGCCATGAACGACTTTGCGCGTCGGGTTTTGCCGGTGGACGAAAAACAGCCCTTCAACAAGCTGGTCACCTCTTTCCACCCCGAGCGCTCCAAACCCAAAGTCAATTTCTTGCTCGACGAGGCTTCGGGTTGCCCCATGGCCAATGCGGCACCGATGACAATGATCATCAACATCCCCGAGCAGGTGCTGCTGATCAAGGTCAGCCGACTGGGCGATGTGAATGGCTCTACGACCGGTTTTGCCCTGGTTTTTTACGATGTCACCCAAGTCGTCAGCCAAGACCCGCCGATGGTCGAGCCGCCTGCCAAAAACATGCGCTTGTCGCGCATACCGATGGTGGCCGATCAAAAAGTCTCGTTTGTGGACACCGCCGATGTGCTGAGCCTCGAGTCACAAGCGCACTACACCCGCGTGCTCACGCGTGACGGCTACCACTTTTGCAACCTGAGCATTGGCGATTTGGCGCTGCGC
>JANQXJ010000230.1 GCA_030729445.1 Limnohabitans sp.
GCCCAGTCCACCCCTGGTGGCGCAAGTGCCTCCGGTCGAAGTGGCAGTAAAACCAAGCACCACTCCCTCACCAGCCATCTCGACCACGCCCAACAACAATCCGCAAACCTCACCAGCGCCCGCTGCTGCGGCCCCTGCTGCCCCTGCGGCTGCGGTCCGAGTGTCACCACCCACGCGCACGCCAGCCAGCGTCAGCGCAGCCCAATGCGACAAACCTGACTATCCCAGTGCATCCCGGCGCATGGAAGAAGAAGGCACCGTGAGCCTGCGATTCTTGGTCGGAGTAGATGGGCAAGTCATCCAATCTGAAATCGAAAAAAGCTCAGGCTTCAAACGTCTCGATGAAGCCGCCCGTGCGGGTTTGGCCAAATGCCGCTTCCAGCCCGCCACTGTGGATGGCCGACCTGAACAAGCCTGGGCCAGCATGAAATACACCTGGCGGCTCGAATGAGCCGCGCCACCACAATCACGAATACGCCCCCACAGCCCCGACCCAAGGAGTCTTACCCGATGCGCACCCCCATTCACCTCACACTGGCTAGCCTGAGCCTGTCGGCTGCTTTGTTCTGCGGTGGGGCCTTGGCCAACACCTCCGCGGTGCCAGCCACTGCGGCGTCCACTTCTGCCAAAGCAACAGCCGCCACAGCCAACCTGGGTGCTCCAGCCAGCGCCCCCACCGTTGAAGCCAACACCACAGTCCCCAACCAAGTGGTCATCGACAACCCTTATGGTCTGGGCGCATTGTGGGCGCAAGGCGATGCCGTGGCCAAGATCACGCTGCTGATTTTGGTGCTCATGAGCGTGGGCAGTTGGTATGTGATCTTCACCAAGTTCATCGAGCAATCGCGCATGCGCAAGCATGGCCAGGCCGCTCAGGGTGACTTCTGGACAGCGGCCAGCCTGCGCCAGGCCGCGGATGGGCTCGACGCCATCAGCCCCTACCGCTTCATTGTCGAAAAAGGCCTAGAGAGCGCCAACCGGCACGAGGGCCTGTTCAGCGCCGTGGACTTCAACACCTGGGTCAGCATGAGCCTGCAACGGGCCCTGGGCACCGTGCAAAGCCGTCTGCAAGACGGCCTGGCGGTGCTGGCCACAGTGGGTTCCACTGCGCCATTTGTCGGTTTGTTCGGTACCGTTTGGGGCATTTACCACGCATTGGTCAAAATCGGCATCTCAGGCCAAGCCAGCATCGACAAGGTGGCCGGTCCCGTGGGCGAGGCGCTCATCATGACCGCCATTGGTCTGGCCGTGGCAGTTCCAGCGGTCCTGGGTTACAACTGGCTGGTACGACGCAATAAGGCGGTGATGGAAGAAATCAACGCCTTTGGGGCAGACCTGCACGCCGTGCTGCTGTCTTCGGCCAAAAAATAACCCACCACACCGGAGACTGCGCCATGGCCATGCACATCGGCACCGAGTCCGAAGACGACATCATGAGCACCATCAACACCACGCCTTTGGTGGACGTGATGCTGGTGCTTCTGATCATTTTCCTGATCACTATTCCCGTGGTGACCACCTCCATCCAGGTGTCTTTGCCACAAGAAAAGAATCAGGTGCGCCAAACCTTGCCGGAAAACCTGATCATCTCGGTGAACAAGTCTGGGCAGATTTTTTTGTACGACACCCCGATGAGAGATGCGGCCGATTTGCGTGAGCGACTGAAGAAGTTTTCGGTGCTGCAACCCCAGCCTGAAGTGCACATCCGCGGCGATGCACAAAGCGACTTCGCCGCCGTGGGCCAGGTCATGAACGCCGTGCAACGCGCAGGCATCGGCAAAGTCGGCTTCATCACCGACCCGGGGAACTGACATGAAACCGAGCACCGGCTTTCAGAACCTCCAAGCCCCCAGCCTGAGCCCGCCCGAAGATGACGAGCTGATGATGGACATCAACACCACCCCGCTGATCGACGTGATGCTGGTGCTGTTGATCATGCTGATCATCACCATCCCGCCGCAATTGCACGCCGTCAACTTGGACATGCCTGTGGCCAGCGCAGCGCCGCCGCCCACGCCACCACAGGTCATTCGCATCGACATCGATGCCAACTCAGTGATCTCGTGGAACGGACAGGCCCTGACGGATCGGCTGGCCTTGCAATCTCAATTGAGCCAGGCCGCGGCACTGCAGCCCCAGCCCGAGCTGCACATCCGATCGCACCCGAAGGCGAAATACGAAGCGACTGCCGCCGTGCTGGCAGGGGCCCAGCGGAAAGGCTTGAACAAGTTGGGCATTTTGGGCACCGAAACATTGAGCCCGTAAGCCATTCATCCAAAGTCACACTTGTCTCTGCAGGTTATTTCTCTAACCTTAATCCTCTTGCGGTTTGACTGGCAAACGGCAACCAGCCACGGCGTTCCCAACGCCACCACATGAGGTAACCGCGCAAACATTCGTCGAGCACATAGGCCAACCAAATGCCGTTGAGGCCCCACCAACGGCCCATGAGCCACGAGCCCAGCCCCAAGATGAAGACGATGGATGCGGCACTGGCCCAGACGGGAAAGTGCACGTCACCGGTGGCGCGCAAAGCGCCGATGACAATGAGGTTGAACACCCGCCCAAGCTCCAAGGCCACCGACAACCACAGCAGGGTTTGGGCGGCTTGCACGATGGCCGGGTCTTCGGTGAAGCCACGCACGACCCAGGGTG
>JANQXJ010000231.1:0-12692 GCA_030729445.1 Limnohabitans sp.
CCCGCATCGGCATCGTGCCGCGCACCATGGAAGCGCGGGGCCTGGACGCCTCACCCGGCGTCAAAAACAAACTGGTCAGTGTGGGCGACCACCGTGCGGGCGAGATCCTGGACATCATTTTGGAAGACGAAATCGGCCATGTGGCCGCAGGCAACCGCTGGTACCGCTATCTGTGCCAAGAACGCGGCCTCGACCCCGTGCGCACTTACGCAGAATTGATCGCGCAATACGACGCCCCCAAACTGCGCCCGCCTTTCAACATGGCGGCGCGGCGGCTGGCGGGTTTTGAAGAAGCAGAATTGGCCGCGCTGAGCTAACCCCGAGGGTGGTGCTGCGCATGCAGCGTCTTGAGCCGCTCACGCGCCACATGGGTGTAAATGGTGGTGGTGGAGATGTCAGCATGCCCCAGCAGCATTTGCACCGCCCGCAAATCGGCTCCATGGTTGAGCAAATGCGTGGCAAATGCGTGGCGCAGGGTGTGTGGTGACAAAGGCGCCGTGATGCCTGCGCCAATGGCGTAACGCTTGACCAGGCTCCAGAACATGACACGCGTCATGCTGGTACCCGGCTTGGAGCCACTGGTGGTCACAAACAAGTCTTCGGTCTGGCGTTGGCCCAGCATGGCCGGCCGGGCTTGGCCCATGTAGCGCTGCAGCCATTCACGCGCTTCTTCGCCAAAAGGCACCAAGCGCTCTTTGCTGCCTTTGCCCATGATGCGCAGCACACCTTCATTGAGCGACACATGCAAAGTTTTGAGGGTGACCAACTCGCTCACCCGCAGACCACTCGCGTACATCAACTCCAGCATCGCGCGGTCGCGCACACCCAGATGCGTGGCCACGTCGGGCGCAGACAACAGCGCATCGACCTGCGCCTCGCCCAAGGTTTTGGGCACACGCAGGGCCTGTTTGGCGGCCAGCATGCGCAAAGTCGGGTCAGCCTGAATCAGGCGCTCGCGCAGCGCCCATCTGAAAAAGCGCTTGAACACGGTGAGCCTGCGGTTGGCCGACGTGGCCTTGGTCTGACCATGGCGCTCAGCGAAATAAGCCTGCAGGTGGTGTTCTTGGGTCGCCTCCAGCGCCAGCCTGTGGGTTAAAAACAGCCAGGTGGCGTAAAGCGACAAATCCAGACGGTAGGCCGCCAAGGTGTTGGCGGCCAGTCCGTCCTCCAACCAGAGGGCCTCGGCAAATCGGTCGATGGCGCTCTGGCTGGCCTCGTGCATGGACTAAAAATCAGTCCAGCTTGAGTTTTTGCTGGTCCACCACCTTTTTGTAGACCTCGAACTCGGCCTTCATCTGGGCCGCGAACTCCTGGGGTGAATTACCCACCACCAAAGAGCCGGTATCGTTGATGCGCTTGCTCACCGCCGGATCTTGCAGCACTTTGCGAACACCCTCGCTGATTTTGTCGACCACCTCTTTGGGCAGGTTCTTGGGGCCCAAGATGCCGTAGTAAGCCATGCGGTTGACGGGCTCCAGACCCACTTCCTTGAAGGTGGGCACATTGGGCAGTTGCGCCAAGCGCTGAGGCGCGGCCACCACGATGGGAACCAAACGGCCCGACCGGATAAAGGGCAGAGCCGAAGGCAGGTTGTCAAAAATGATCGGCACCTGGCCCGCCACGGTGTCGTTCAGGGCAGGACCCGCGCCGCGGTAAGGGATGTGGGCGATGAACACACCCGTCAGGCTCTTCCACAGCTCGGTTTGCAGGTGGCCAATGCCGCCCGTGCCCGAAGAGGCGTAGGAGTATTTGCCAGGGTTTTTCTTCAACTCGGCCAGAAAACCCGCGTAGTCCTTGGCCGGGAAGCTGGGGTGCACCGCGATCACGTTGGGCGTGGCCGCAATGTTGATGATGGGCGTGAAGTCGGTCAGGACGTTGTACGGAATCTTGGGGTTGATGGCTGGGTTGGCGGCCGTGGTGGATACGGTGGCCATGCCCAGGCTGTAGCCATCGGGCGCAGCGCGCATGGTTTCACTCGCGCCCACCACACCGCCGCCACCGGCCTTGTTCTCAACGATCACGCTTTGGCCCATGACTTTGCCCAAAGGCTCGGCAATGACGCGGGCCACGATGTCAGTGGTTCCGCCAGGGGCAAAAGGCACTTGCAACTTGATGGTCTTGTTGGGATAGGCCTGCGCCCAAACCGATCCGCTGGCCAAAACTGTGACAGCCAAACCGGCTGCGGAAACCAAACTACGACGCTTCATGGGTAACACTCCTTAAAAGATTGAACATGATAGGCAAAAAACCGGATTCTGCGTGAGGGGGAAAACCCACAAACTTCGGTCGCCGCAAGCGACAACGCCACGCCATGGGCAAGGCCACACTCGGTTATCCTTACAGCGTGAACTTTGCGCAACTCCTCTTTCCAGACTTCTCCCTGATTTTGTGCGGCTATTTGCTTTGCCGATTCACGCCGTTGGGACGCTCAGTTTGGCAGCCGGTCGAAAATCTGGTTTATTTTTTCCTGTTTCCAGTACTGCTGTTTCATTCCATTTTGAAAAGCCCCATCGATTTGACGGCAGCCTCCAGTTTGATGGGTGCCGGGCTGAGCTTGGGTGTATGCGCCATTGCCCTGTCCTACAGCCTCCCCTACTGGCCTTTTTTGGGCCGACGACTCGACCCGCGGGACCACGCGGCCAGCGCCCAGGTGGGTTTTCGCTTCAACTCATTTATTGCATTGGCGCTGGCCGAACGCCTAGCCGGTCCAGAGGGCTTGCTGATGATTTCCATGTTGATCGGGGTTTGCGTGCCTTTGTTCAACATTGGGGCGGTGTGGCCCATGGCCCGACATGCCAACACGGGCTTTTTGCGGGAACTCTTGCGCAACCCACTCATCATGGCCACAGGGTCAGGCTTGATCGCCAATTTGCTGGGCTTTCGCATTCCGCAATGGCTAGACCCCAGCATCAGTCGCATCGGGGCTTCCTCGCTGGCCTTGGGCCTGATGGCCGCAGGGGCGGGCTTGCAACTGGGCACCTTGCGCCAAGGCAAATTGCTGGGCCTGAGTGTGCTCACGGTCAAGCATTTGGCGTTGCCCCTCATCGCTCTGGGCCTGTCTCGTCTTTTCGAGCTCGATCCAATCCAAAGCACTGTGCTGCTGGCCTTCTCTGCCCTGCCCACCGCGTCCACTTGCTATGTGCTGGCCGCCCGAATGGGCTACAACGGGCCTTATGTGGCGGGCTTGGTCACGCTGTCCACCTTGGCCGGGATGTTGAGTTTGCCGTTTGCTTTGGGCGTGCTGCGCGGCTGATGGTTCTGCACTGACCGCGCTGGCACGGGCGCAAACAAGGCCCCCAACGGCTCAGGCCTTCGCCAAGGACCAAGCGACTTGCTCTTGCACCACCGCATCGCTGTGCGCGGCATGCGACTGCAAGGCCTTCAGCAAAACACCTCGCTCTTTAGATTCCAGGCCCTTCGATGCCAGCGCATTGCCCGCCGCCAAGGCCAGATTGCGCAACCAGCGAGTGTGGCCGATGCGGCGGATGGCACTGCCTTCGGTGCGGCGCAAAAACTCAGCCTCATTCCAAGCCATCAGATCCGCGATGCGACCCGCACCCAAGCCCTCGCGGGCTTGCCAGTCGGGCAAGGGGCTGAGCTGCGCGAACTTGTTCCAGGGGCAGGCCAGCTGGCAATCGTCGCAGCCGTAGATGCGGTTGCCAATCAGCGGGCGCAGCGCCTCGTCGATCGGCCCAGCGTGCTCGATCGTCAAATAAGAAATGCAGCGCCTCGCATCGAGCTTGTAAGGCCCGACGATGGCCTGAGTGGGGCACAGGTCCATGCAGGCGGTGCACTGGCCACAATGCGCCGACACGGCGGGCGTCTCGGGCAGGGCAAAGTCCACAAACAACTCGCCCAGAAAAAACATCGACCCCGCCTCGCGGCTCAGCACCAGCGTGTGTTTGCCGCGCCAACCCAGGCCGCTGCGGGTGGCCAGCTCGGCCTCCAAGACCGGGGCCGAGTCGGTGAACACCCGGTGGCCAAAGGGGCCAATTGCGGCGGCGATCCGGTCCTGCAGTTTTTGCAGGCGCGAGCGCAAAACCTTGTGGTAATCGCGCCCCCGGGCATACAGCGACACCACCGCCTCGCCCGGCCGCAGGCCGCGGGCGGTTTCGCGCTCCACCCAGTCAGTCGGCGTGCCTTGGGGCAAATAATCCATGCGGGCGGTGATGACACTTACCGTGCCCGGCACCAGCTCGGCTGGGCGAGCCCGCTTCATGCCATGGCTTTCCATATAGCCCATGCTGCCGTGAAACCCTGCGGCCAACCAAGCCTGTAATCCGGGCTCTGCCGAGGACAAATCGATGCCTGCCACGCCAATTTGGGACAATCCCAACTCACGCGCCCAGATCTGGATCTGGGGCCACAGTTCAAGAAGGTCGATTTGAGTACGTTCAGCAGTCACCCACCGATTGTAGAAAGCCCCGCCACCCCAGCCGATTGGGAGGGCTTGTGGCCGAACGAGGCCGCCACGCAGTCCTTTGCCGCACAACTGGCGCAGGGCCTGAACCAATGGACCGGCGGACGCGATGCCCGCATTGAATTGCGTGGCAATCTGGGCGCGGGCAAGACCACATTCGTGCGCCACCTGCTGCGTGCAGCCGGGGTGACAGGCCGCATCAAAAGCCCGACCTATGCCGTGGTTGAGCCGCATCAAACGGGCACGGGCGACACGGCCTGGCCGATTTGGCATTTCGACTTTTACCGATTCAACGATCCGCAGGAGTGGGAAGACGCGGGCTTTCGCGACATTTTTGCCGGTCCGGGCCTCAAACTCATGGAGTGGCCCGACAAGGTTTCCGGGCAACTGCCTGCACCCGACTGGGTGATTGCGCTAGACGCCATCGACGAAGACCAGCGCCGAGTGCGCATCACTGCAGGCACCGAGCGCGGCCAGCAATGGCTCAGAGTTTGGACATTGGCAGGGGCTAAAGACCATGCGCCATGACCGCCGCCGCCTGATCAAAGCGGGTTTTCTGGTGCTGAGCCTAGGCGCTGCCCAGCTGGCACGCGGGGCCAACATGCTGGCCGTGCGGGTTTGGCCCGCACCTGACTACAGCCGCGTCACACTCGAATCGGACGCACCCATTCAAAGCACCCAGACCTTCATCGCCTCGCCGCCGCGCCTGGCGGTGGACATCGAAGGCATGCAACTGAACGCGGCTTTGCGGGAGCTGGTGGGCAAGGTACAGGCCTCAGACCCAAACATCGCAGGCATCCGCGTGGGCCAGTACAGCGCGAATGTGGTGCGCCTGGTCATCGACCTGAAACACCCCATTTCGCCACAGATCTTCAGCCTGCAACCGGTGGCCCCGTATGCGCACCGTTTGGTGCTCGACCTTTACCCCAGCCAGGCCATTGACCCGCTGGAGCAACTCATCCAGGAACGCACTGCGTCCACCCCCCCGTCTGCCGTGGACAAGCTGCCCGGGGCATCGGCCACGGTGAACGACCCCTTGGGTGATTTGATCGCCCGGCAAACCCATCCCAGCGCAGGCTTGCCCCAAGCCGTGCCGCTGCCTGCCCCAACGACCCGCAGCACCGACATCGGTCACGCCGACGGTCCCTTCATGGACAACCCCAGTCGACCGGGAAGGTCCACAGCCCAGCCTCGCACTGACCGATTGATCGTGGTCGCGCTCGACCCGGGCCACGGCGGAGAGGACCCAGGCGCCATTGGCCCCGGCGGCACCCGCGAAAAAGACGTGGTGCTCAAGATCGCCAAAATGCTGCGCGATCGCATCAACGCCAGCAGCGTGGGAGACCACCCCATGCGGGCTTTTTTGACACGCGACGCCGACTTTTTTGTACCTCTGCATGTGCGTGTGCAAAAAGCCCGGCGCGTGCAGGCAGACCTCTTGGTCAGCATCCACGCCGATGCTTTTTATACCCCCAGGCCACAAGGCGCAAGCGTGTTTGCGCTCAGCCAAGGTGGCGCCACCAGCGCCGCCGCCCGTTGGATGGCACAAAAAGAAAACAAGGCCGATGTGATCGGCGGCGTGAACCTGGGCGTGCAAGACAGCCAAGTGCAACGTGCCTTGCTCGACATGAGCACCGCCGCACAAATCAAGGACAGCTTGTCCTTGGGCAACAGCTTGCTGCGCGAGATCAGCAGCGTGGGCAAGTTGCACAAACCCCGCGTCGAGCAAGCCGGTTTTGCCGTGCTCAAAGCCCCCGATATCCCCAGTGTGCTGGTCGAGACCGCCTTCATCAGCAATCCGGAAGAAGAAGAAAAACTGCGCAGCGAGGCCTACCAAAAGCAGCTGACCGATGCCCTGCTTCGCGGCATCTTGCAGTATTTTTCACGCAATCCGCCGCTGGCTCGCAACCGGGGGATTTGACTCGGCCTGTGATTTCGTCTGGGTTACGGGCGTGATCCGCAGGCCTCAGCGTCTGGCAGTTCTGGCCAGTCAGCCGCGCTCAAACAGGGTTGTTTAGGCTCGTCAGCACATCCCGATCGAACTGCGCCATGGCCGCCAGCGTCATGGGGTCGGTGGCCAACTGGGCGGCCAACTCGGGGCGCACCGTCACCGCATGGGCACCTGCGGCCATCAGGCGAGAGAGCACATCGGCCGATTTGATGCTGGCCGCCAGCAACTGCGGGCCATTCGCTTGCGCGGCCACACAGGCGGCGACCAAGGCCCAAACATCTCGCCCATCGGCCTGCAGGCGGCCCACATAGGGCGCCACGAAACTCGCCCCCTGCGCCTGGGCCCACAGCAGTTGCATCGGGTTGGACAAACCCGTCAGCAGAGTCGGCACCTCCCGGGCTTGCACCTCACGCAGCACGGCTTGCCAATCAGGGTGACACGGCAACTTGAAGGTCAGGCGTACCTTTGCTTGATCTGCCGCAGGCAACAACGCCGTCATCCACTGCACCGCTTCGCACACATCGGCGCGGGGCAGTTGCAGCATCAACTCGGGCAAAGTTGCCTGGCCCGCCTGCGCCACCAGTTGCAAATAGCCGGGCAGGCTCACCGGCAAACCGGCTTGCATGACCAACGTGGGGTTGGTCGTGACGCCCTGAAGGGGTGGGCAGCCTGCGGGCAAGGCCCACTGGCGTGCATCGGCGGTGTCAAGGTAGAGCTTCATGCGGCATCCTGCTTGAGGAAGATGTCTTTATCGGGGAAAAACTGACTGTGCAGCGGCAGCAAGGCCCCGCCCAAAGCACGGGCGTGAGCGCCGACCTGGCCACTGAGCACACGGGGTTGGTGCATACCGTCAAAGCGGTAACCGGACAGGGCTTCTTGTGTGGCTTGCGTCAAGGCGGACATCAATGGCGCACCCAAAGAGCCGTCAATCACCACCGCATCCAAATCAAGCAATCCGGCTGCGCTGGCCACGGTCATCGCCAACGCCTGACTGGCTTGGTCGATCCACGGTCCAGTCAAGGGCGCATAGGCCGCGTCCATGATCGCGGGTTGGTGTTTGAGCAAAGGGTCGTGTCCAGCGGACAGCAATGCTTGCTCGAGTTGCCAACCCGAAGCTTGCTGCAACAACTGTGGCGGCATGCGCGAACCTGGTGCTGCGTGTGGACTGGCCAGACCGACTGGCAGTGAGCCGATGGCCCCGGCATTGCCGCGCTCCCCACCCATGATGTGACCTGCCAATACCAGCCCGCCACCAATGAAAGTGCCGACAAAAACGTACAAAAAACTTCGCTGACTGCGTCCCTGACCTTGCAGCAATTCGGCGACACAGGCTGCCGTGGTGTCTTTGGCAAACACCACGGGCAAATCGGTCAGGCGCTGCACTTCACTGGCCAAGTCAATGTGCTCCCATTGGGCCAGCGCACGGGCCGCCGACCCACCCATCAGGTCTGCCCATTTGTGCAGTGACAAAGGGGCCGTGAGTCCTACACCCACCGTGCGCGGCCACAGCGCCCCCATACGTGACTCCAAGGTCTGCAGGCCCTGCGCCACCGAGGCGAAGAGGGTTTTGGGATCCGGGTAGTCGTAATGCACTTCCAGGCTGTGCACAGGTTGACCACAAAAGTCGGCCACCAACCATTCGAGCTTGCGACGCCCTACCTGAATGCCCACACCAAAAGCCCCTTGGGGGTTGAGTGAAAGGGGCACCGAAGGTTGACCGATTTTGCCGCGTACACGCTCTTGTTTGATGAGCAAGCCATCACCCTCGAGTCGCCCAACAATGATGGCCACAGTCTGGGTCGACAACTGCGTCAGGCGGGCCAGATCGGCTTTGGGAATAGCACCATGGTGACGAATGGCTTGCAACACAATGCGCTCATTGAACTGGCGCATGCCGACATGGTTGGAGCCCCGCATCGCGGGTGTGGTCGCGGAATTCATGAAGTCAAGCCAGACAAATATGGAGGAAAACGCCGGGCCAGCAAACCCGTCAACACAGGTCTCGGTCCATTACGCCAGGATCACTGCTTTGCAAAACAAAGCATTGCCGTAGGCCGTAGCCTCGCCGCTTTGCACAATGAGGCTGGCCTCCTTGATTCTGTCGTAAAAAGCATAGCGTTCAAGCGGCTGAACCTGATCTTCTGTCATCCCCTCGGCCACCACCAAATCCACAAGGGCTTGTTGTGCGGCGGTGCGGTGCCCCTCGTGGCTGTTGCAAACACGCATGAAGGCTGCAGGCTGCGCCACATCACTGGCCAGCGGGAACACTGACAACACGGCGCGGCTGACCCGCTCCAAGCTGTGACCTGGCAGGCGCACGACCGGCTTACCCCGGCTCAAAAAATCAGCGGTGAAATTCGCATCCACCACCGCCACCCATTCCCCGTGGCCCATGGCGCACAGGTGCATCAACAACTCTGGTGTCAGCAGCGGGTCAATTCCTTTCAGCATGTGGACGCCTCTTCAGAACGCAGGCTGGCAGGGTCGACGGCCCCAGTGATCAGGCCCACGATTTCTTCCGGGCTGGTTTCTCGGGTCAGGCGGCTACAAATGATGCGGCCTTGGCGGAAGACCCAGATGCGGTCAACCAAATCAAACACCTGGCGCAGGTTGTGACTGATGATGATGAGTGGAACACCGCGCTGCTTCAGACCTTTGATGATTTCTTCCACACGGGCCGTTTCCTGCACACCCAAAGCAGCGGTGGGCTCGTCCAGAATGATGAGTTTTTTGGCAAATCCGGCGGCACGGGCAATGGCGACACACTGCCGCTGCCCTCCCGACATACCGCGCAGGCTCTCGCTCATGTCTTGAATTTTCACGCCCGTGGTGGCCAGCATGGCGTTGGACTGCTCTCGCATGGCCTTGTGGTTCAGGATGGACAGCGGCCCCAAATTCAGGCGAGTGATTTCGCGGCCCAAGAAGATGTTGGCCGGCACATCCAAGTCCTCGGCCAGCGCCAGGGTTTGGTACACGGTTTCAATGCCTTGGTCGCGTGCGTCCAGCGGTGACTGAAAGCTCACCTTCTGACCGTCCAACAAGATGTCGCCCGTATTGGGCTGCTCCACCCCGGTGATCAAACGCACAAAGGTGCTTTTGCCTGCACCGTTGTCGCCCACGATGGCGGCGTGCTCGCCGGGTAAAAGTTGAAATTGGGCATCGGTCAGGGCTTTGACGCCGCCGTAGTGTTTGGTCAGTTTCTGGATTTCAAGTACAGGGACGGATGTCGACATGGCGCTACTTTCACATGGAATGGGCGCAATCATGAATGATTTGCCCAAAATCGGAATTAGTAAAACTACTAGGTTTACTTAATCGGATTTTTCGTTTCCAATCCGTTCGCGGTCAGAAAAAAGGTTTTTTGACCGAAACAACCCCACAACGGAGATACACCCATGATCACGAAACGCACTTTCGGCCGCTTGGCCATCGCTGCAGCTGCGGCCACCCTGTTCACATCGGCCATGGCCGCGGACGTCACAATCGCCTACATCACCAACGGCAACACCAATGAAGGCTGGACGCTGATCAACGGCGGCGCCAAGAAGGCGGGCAGCGCCAAGGGTGTTAAGTTCATTGAATTGGCGGCTGAAAAGGGCGAGTTGTCCCGACAATTGGCCATTGTTGAGGACATGATCACGCGCAAAGTCAATGCGATTGCCATCGCACCAGTGGACTCTGCCGGTATTGCTCCTGCCATCAACAAAGCATTGGCCGCAGGCATCGCCGTGGTCGCGGTGGACACGGGCATCACAGGCGCCAAGATCACTTCTTATGTGGCCACTGACAACATCAAAGCAGCCAACGTGCAGGGCAAATGGGCGGCAGAACAGATCAAAGACGGCGACACCGTGATCTATGTCACTGGCGACCAAGGCCAATCGACGGGCCAAGAACGCAAAAAAGGTTTTGTGGATGCTTTGAATGCTGGCCGCAAAAACGTCAAGATCGTTGAAGTGCCCACCACCTGGGACCAGACCATGGCCCAAAACGGCGTGGAAGCGGCATTGCGTGCCAACCCCAACGCCAAGGTGATCGCTTGCGCTTGGGACGGTGGTGCTTTGGGTGCCAAGGCAGCGCTGATGGCTGCCGGCAAGAAGCCAGGCGCCGTAAAAATTGCTGGTTTTGACGGCTCCCCAGGCGGCTTGGACATGATGAAACAAGGCTGGCAACAAGCCAACGCCGCACAAATGCTGGCCAAGATCGGCCAAGTGGGCGTGGAAACTGCCATTGCTGCAGCGCAAGGTAAAAAAGTCGAAGCCCGCATAGACACCGGCTCCTTCCTGGTGTTGCCCTCCAACGTGGACAAGTTCGCCGCCGACTCCGGCGTGGGCCAATTCATGAAGGTCAAGGCCAAGTAATGGCCTGCCCGGACCTGAGGGTCCGGGCTTGTTTTTTTGGACTATTGAGAAATTTATGAAATCCATCACCCGACAAGAGTGGTACGGTGCCTTGGTGGCCGTGATTGTTTTGGGCGTTTTGCTGACGTTTGCATCGCCCTACTTTTTGACAACTGGCAACCTGTCCAACATCCTGGTGCAGGCTTCGGTCATCGCTTTGCTCGCGGGTGGTCAAACTTTTGTGATCTTGACAGGTGGCGTGGACTTGGCTGTGGGCGCTTTGACGGCCCTGGCTGGTGCCGTTGCGGGTCACATGATGATCAAAATGGGCGTTGATCCCTACATGGCCATGGTCGCAGCGCTGGCCATTGGTGCAGCGGTGGGGTTTTTCAACGGCTACCTCGTCGCCTTCGTCGGCATTCCTGCTTTCATCGTGACACTGGGTGGTCTCACGTTGTGGCGGGGACTGGCCTTTGACATGACAGGAGGGTTTGACAACGCTGGCTTGCCCGATCCCTTGCCTTTCATCGGTTATGGCAGTGTGCTGGGCGTGCCCATGCCCACTTTGATCACTGGCATCTTTTTTGTGGTCATGGCTTTCATTTTGTCGAGCACCAAAATCGGTCGTTACGTCTACGCCATGGGATCGAACGAAATGGGGGCTCGCCAAGTAGGGATCAACATCCGCTGGTACAAGCTGGGGGTCTATGTGATCTCTGGTCTTTGCTGCGCATTGGCGGCCATTGTGCTCATGGCCCGCATGGATTCGTCCAGCGGCAAGATGGCCCAAATGTTCGAGCTCGACGCGATTGCCGCCGTCATTTTGGGCGGCACCTCGCTGTTTGGCGGGCGCGGCAGCATCTGGGGCAGTTTGTTGGGCGCGGTGCTGATCACCATGATCCGCAACGGCATGAACCTGATGGAAGTGTCGCAGTTCAAACAAATGATGGCCATCGGTGCGGTCGTGATCGTGGCCGTCTGGATCGACGTGGTTCGGCGCAAGCACCTGCTGAAAAAATAAACCCATGACCCTGCAAGCCGTGACCCCCCCAAGCATCCCCGTTTTTGTCCTGGGCGAAGCCCTGATGGACTGCATCGCCCAGCCCGACGGTCGGCTCTTGCCCCTCATGGGTGGCAGCCCTTTCAATTTGGCTCGTGCCGCTGCGCTGCGCGGCGCCTCGGTGGCCTACCTCAACCCCTTGTCGCGCGACTTGTTTGGCCAAGGCATGGCGCAGCAGTTGCTGCGCGATGGCGTGGCCCTGCCCGGTGGCACCAGCGCACAACCGACAGCGTTGGCGGTCGTGCAAATCGATCAAGGGCAACCGAGTTACGGCTTTTACCGCGAAGGCATTGCCGACCGCGACTACACGGTGGACGGTATCCTGGCCATGCTGCGTGCGCAAAAAACACCGGGTATTTTTCACACCGGCTCCTTGCTGCTGATCCCGCCGGAACACCTCAAAGTGCTGGCTATTTTGCAAGGTGCTCGCGCCATGGGCTGGACCATCAGCGTCGACATCAATTTGCGCCCCCAGGTGGCGGGTGAATTGGGTCCTTACGTGGCCGCCTTGAAAGAGGTGATCGCCCTGACCGACTGGCTCAAAGCCAGCGATGAGGACCTCAAGACGATGGGGTTAGCCGATGTGCGCCCGGCCGAATCCGCCCGCTTGGTGCAAGCGCTGCGAGCGGGCGTTTCGCAAACCGCGCTCAGCCGCGTGGCCCTGACCTTTGGCGGTGATGGTGCGCACCTGGACATCGCAGGCCAAGGCCACAGCCTGCCCGTGCCACCCACCCAGGTGGTCGACACTGTGGGTGCGGGCGACACTTTTTGGGGCAACACCTTGGGTGACTGGGCCCTGCAGCCCGAGGGCGCGGCCGATCGCGTGGCCACCACCTTGGCCCAAGCCATGAAAGCCGCGGCTCTGAACTGCGCCCGCCAAGGCTGCCAGCCGCCGCGTTGGGCCGAAGTGCAAGCGGCTTG
>JANQXJ010000231.1:12702-13494 GCA_030729445.1 Limnohabitans sp.
AACCCTGAAGGTCTGCGGCGGAGAGCTGAGACGGCTTTGCCCTTCAGCAGTGGCTTCTAGGCTCCTTCAAACCGCTGCCGACGGGTTTTGGCGCAACCAAGTCTTGAGCCGCTCCACGCCTTGCCCCAGCCGCGCCAGATCTTTGGAGGCAAAACACCAACGCAGCCAGCCCGCCGCTTCAGGGGCAAAAGCCTCGCCGGGGGCCAAGCCCAGCCCGGCTTCGGCCACCAAGCGTTTGGCCGTCTGCACCGCATCAGGGTGACCGTCGAGCCTGAAAAACGCGTACATACCGCCACGGGCCGGGGCCAATTGAACGCCCGGCACGGATTGCAGCAGTGGCACCAGGGTGTCGCGACAGGCTTTGAGGTGAGCCACCACACGGGGTGTGATGTCGGCGGTGTTTTGCAAGGCCACCACCCCGGCGCGTTGGGTGAACACCGAGGCGCACGAGGTGTTGAACTCGATCAGTTTGCCCATGTGGGGCGTCATGGCAGCGGGCATGACCAACCAGCCCAGTCGCCAGCCGGTCATCAAAAAGCTCTTGGAAAAGCTGTGCACCACGACCAGGCGGTCGTCGGGCTCGGCCACATCCAGAAAAGACGAGGCACAGCCATTGGCCGTGTCGGTTTCGTAATACAGGCGCTCGTACACCTCGTCGGCCAACACCCAGGTGCCGGTGCTGCGACAGTGCGCCAGGATCTCGGCCTGCTCGGCGCGGCTGAGGGTCCAGCCTGTGGGGTTGTTGGGCGAGTTGACGATCAACATGCGTGTGGCGGGGTTGATGGCGGCTTT
>JANQXJ010000232.1 GCA_030729445.1 Limnohabitans sp.
GTGACCAAGCTGGTCGAGGGCAAGTTCCCCGACTACAACCGCGTCATCCCCAAAGGCCATCGCAACAACCTGACACTGGGCCGCCAAGCCCTGCTGTCTTGCTTGCAGCGCACTGCGATTTTGACCAGCGACAAGTTCAAGGGCGTGCGTCTGAACCTGGAGCCCGGCACCTTGCGTGTGGCGTCGACCAACGCCGAGCAGGAAGAAGCCGTGGACGAACTCGACATCGACTACGGCGGTGACGCCATCGAGATTGGCTTCAACGTCACTTACATCATCGACGTGCTCAGCAACATGGGCCAGGACATGGTCCGCATTGACCTGGCCGACGGCAACAGCTCGGCGCTGATCACCATCCCCGAAAACGACAACTTCAAATATGTGGTGATGCCAATGCGCATTTAAGGCGAAAGCCCGCAAGGACACCCTTATCGAAACCCGCGACCCTTCGCGGGTTTCGGCCATTCAAGCGACAGAGAAAATTGAACATGACCGACGAAATCAACCCCAGCGAAGAAGCGTTCACCACCGCGCAACCCAAGATCGACGCCCACCAAGCGGGCGCATCCGAAGGCTACGGCGAAGGCTCCATCCAGATTCTGGAAGGCCTGGAAGCGGTGCGCAAACGCCCCGGCATGTACATCGGTGACACCTCTGACGGCACGGGCCTGCACCACCTGGTGTTCGAGGTCGTGGACAACTCGATTGACGAAGCGCTGGCGGGCCACTGCGACGACATCGTTGTCACCATCCACAGTGACAACTCGATTTCCGTGACCGACAACGGCCGCGGCATCCCCACGGGCGTGAAGATGGACGACAAGCACGAGCCCAAGCGCAGTGCGTCTGAGATCGCTTTGACCGAACTGCACGCAGGCGGCAAGTTCAACCAAAACAGCTACAAGGTCTCGGGCGGTTTGCACGGCGTGGGTGTGTCTTGCGTGAACGCCCTGAGCAAGTGGCTGCGCCTGACGGTGCGCCGCGAAGGCAAAGTCCACCAGATCGACTTTGCCAAAGGCTTTGTGCAAAACCGACTGCTCGAGACCGTGGACGGCGTGGAAGTCTCGCCTATGCGCGTCACAGGTGCCACCGACAAGCGCGGCACCGAAGTGCACTTCTTGCCCGACACCGAAATCTTCACGCAGAACACCGATTTCCATTACGAAATTCTGGCCAAGCGTTTGCGCGAGTTGTCCTTCCTGAACAACGGCGTGCGCATTCGCCTCAAAGACGAGCGCAGCGGCAAAGAAGACGACTTCTCGGGCGCGGGTGGCGTCAAGGGATTTGTCGACTTCATCAACGCCAACAAAAAAGTGCTGCACCCCAACGCCTTCCACGCCAACGGCGAGCGCCCAGCCGACAGCTACGGCGGCATCCCCGGCACCAGCATCGGTGTGGAAGTGGCCATGCAGTGGAACGACGGCTACAACGAGAACGTGCTGTGCTTCACCAACAACATCCCGCAGCGTGACGGTGGCACCCACCTGACTGGCCTGCGTGCCGCGATGACCCGCGTGATTGCGAAGTACATCGAGAAAAACGAGATCGCCAAAAAGCAAAAAGTCGAAGTCAGCGGCGACGACATGCGCGAAGGCCTGTGCTGCGTGTTGAGCGTGAAAGTACCCGAGCCTAAGTTCAGCAGCCAGACCAAAGACAAGCTGGTGTCCAGCGAAGTGCGCGCCCCGGTGGAAGACATCGTTTCCCGCTTGCTGGCCGATTACCTGCAGGAGCGCCCCAACGACGCCAAGATCATCTGCGGCAAGATTGTGGAAGCCGCCCGCGCCCGCGAAGCCGCCCGCAAAGCCCGCGAAATGACGCGCCGCAAAGGCGTACTGGATGGCATGGGCCTGCCCGGCAAACTGGCCGACTGCCAAGAAAAAGACCCAGCCCTGTGCGAAATCTACATCGTCGAGGGCGACTCCGCCGGCGGCTCGGCCAAGCAAGGCCGCGACCGTAAATTCCAGGCCATCTTGCCCCTGCGCGGCAAGATCCTGAACGTCGAAAAAGCCCGCTACGAAAAGCTGCTCACCAGCAACGAAATCGTCACACTCATCACGGCGCTTGGCACCGGCATTGGCAAGGCCAGCGCCGAATCGGGCAAGAGCGGCACCGACGACTTCAACGTCGACAAACTGCGCT
Organism: Limnohabitans sp.; assembly: GCA_030729445.1. GTDB lineage: Bacteria > Pseudomonadota > Gammaproteobacteria > Burkholderiales > Burkholderiaceae_C > Limnohabitans_A. The sequence continues at coordinate 2,140 of JANQXJ010000232.1, forward strand.
ACCACCGCATCATCATCATGACCGACGCCGACGTGGACGGCGCCCACATCCGCACCCTGTTGCTCACCTTCTTCTACCGCCAAATGCCCGAGTTGGTCGAGCGTGGCCACATCTACATTGCCCAGCCACCTCTGTACAAAGTCAAGGCCGGTAAAGAAGAGCTGTACCTCAAAGACGGCCCGGCGCTCGACGGCTTCTTGCTGCGCATCGCGCTCAAAGACGCCAGCATCAGCACCGGCGGCGCTGCGCCGCAAGTGCTGACCGGCGAGACGCTGGAAGCCCTGGCCCGCAAACACCAAGTGGCCGAACACGTCATTGCACGCCTGTCCAACTTCATGGACGCTGAGGCCCTGCGTGCCATGGCCGACGGTGTGTCGCTGAACCTCGATGGCATGGAACAAGCCGCTGCATGCGCCCCCGCGCTGCAAGCCAAGCTGCGCGAACTCAACACCACCGGCATCCCCGCCGAAGTAACCGCCG
>JANQXJ010000233.1 GCA_030729445.1 Limnohabitans sp.
GTCCCAGACCCATGCCCCTTCAGGGAAACCGTGCAAAAACAGTAGGACCGGGCGGCCGGGTTCACCGCAGGCGCGGCAGCTCAGCGTGATGCCGTGGGGCAGGGTTTGCTGCCAAGTCTGGATGTCGGGATGCACAGCGGATCACTCCATGGGGGGCGGTGGTCCGGGGCTGTGTTCAGCGCAGGCTCACTCGTCCAGGGCTTCGGGTTCTTCTTCGGGGGGCTCGGTGCTTGGTGCAGGGGCTGCTGCGCCACCAGCCGGGTGGGTCCAGTCCCACAGCAGTTGGGCGACTTCGTCCACGCCTTGCTTTTTCAGGGCCGAAAAGAGTTTGACCTCGCCACCTCCAGCTTGCAGTCGCGCAATCGACAAGGCCTTGGCCTGCTCGGCGCGGGTGAGCTTGTCGGCCTTGGTCAAGATGATCAAGAACTTCAGGCCTTCTTCGACGCGGGGACGTATCACTTCGAGCAAGATGTCATCGAGCTCGGTCAGGCCGTGGCGCGGATCGCACATCATCACGATGCCCTTGAGGTTTTCGCGGCTGACCAAATAGTTGGCCATCACCTGTTGCCAGCGCAGCTTGTCCATCTTGGCCACGGCGGCGTAGCCGTAGCCGGGCAAATCGGCCAGCACGGCATCGGTGATGCCTTGTTTGCCCAATGCAAACAGGTTGATGTGCTGGGTGCGGCCGGGTTTTTTGGAGGCAAAGGCCAGTTGTTTCTTTTGCGTCAGGGTGTTGATGCAAGTGGATTTGCCCGCGTTCGAGCGGCCCACAAAGGCGATTTCGGGCGTGTCCATCGCAGGCAGGTGGTGCAGTTGCGCGGCGGTGGTCAAAAAACGGGCGGTGTGCATCCAGCCCATGGGCGTCACAGCTGCGGGGGTATTTGGCGCGGCCAAAGCCGCTGCAGGCGTGGCTTTGGGGGCTTTGGCAGGGCTTGCTGGGGCGCGAACGTGGGGGCGGGAGCTCATAAATCAGGGATACCTTGGGTCGTCAGGAAACTGACGCGGACCTCATTGTAGAATCCTTAGGTTTTGCGCCAACTCTTGGATCACGCCATGAAGTCGATTTCCTCTCTCTTGATCACCGCTCTGTCGGCCGCTTTTGTGGCTGGTTCTGCCTTGGCTGCCGGCCCCGCGCCGCAAGCTGCCAAACCCGACCTGGCCAAAGGCGAGGCCATTTACAGCGCAGCCTGTGTGGCTTGCCATGCTGCTGACGGCAACTCCGGTACCCCCGTCAACCCCAAGCTGGCCCAGCAGCACCCCGAATACCTGCTCAAGCAATTGCAAGAATTCAAATCGGGCAAACGCGCCAACGCCGTGATGAGCGGCATGGTGGCAGGCCTGAGCAACGAAGACATGCGCAACATCAGCTACTGGCTCGCTTCCAAACAAGCCAAGCCCGGTTTTGCCAAAGAAAAAGACACCGTGGCCTGGGGTGAGCGCATCTACCGCGGTGGCATTCCTGACCGCCAGATCGCTGCATGCGCCAGCTGCCACTCGCCCAACGGCGCTGGCATGCCTGCGCAGTACCCCCGTTTGTCGGGTCAGCATGCCGACTACACGGCCGCCCAGTTGGTCCAGTTCCGTGAAGGCGTTCGTAAGAACAACCTCCAAATGACCCAGGTCGCTGCCAAGATGAACGACCGTGAAATCAAGGCCGTCTCCGACTACATCGCGGGTCTGCGCTGAGTGACTGCTCGGGTTTTGACCCGGGCGTGTGTGTCGGTTTGACCTGTTGACTTCAAAGGGTTTTCAGCCCAACGACACATCCCTGGGGCACAATTAAGACCCGGCTGATATGACTTCTCAAAGGCCGGTTTTCCGGCCTTGATCGTTCTTGGTGGCTTGTTTCCTGCCATTTTTTTGTCAGCATCTTTTTTTACTCCATGACGACTGTTGCATCCAGCCCAGTATCCGAGCGCAGCTCGCCCCGAGGGCAGGCCGTGATCGAGTTGCTGTCGTCCATGCGGTTTGCCATCTCCTTGTTGACGATCATTTGCATCGCCTCGGTGATCGGCACGGTGCTCAAACAAAACGAGCCCACCAACAACTACATCAACCAGTTCGGACCCTTTTGGGCCGAGTTGTTTGCCACGCTCAAGCTCAACACCGTCTACAGCGCTTGGTGGTTTCTGTTGATTCTGGCCTTCCTGGTGGTCAGCACCAGTTTGTGCATCGCCCGCAACACCCCCAAGATTCTGGTGGACCTGAAGAACTACAAGGAAAACATCCGCGAGCAAAGCCTCAAGGCCTTCCACCACAAGGCCGAAGGCCACTTGAACGAAGCGCCTGAGGCTGCGGCCAGGCGCCTCGGGGCTTTGTTGGCCACGGGCGGATGGAAAGTGAAGCTGCAAGAGCGTGACACGCCTGCGGGCAAGGGCTGGATGCTGGCCGCCAAGGCGGGCGCAGCCAACAAGATCGGTTACATCGCCGCGCACTCGGCCATTGTGCTGGTCTGTGTGGGTGGTTTGCTCGATGGTGACCTGGCAGTGCGAGCCCAGATGTGGTTTGGTGGTAAAGAGATCTACAACGGTGGCGGCTTGATCGCCGATGTGCCCGCGCAGCACCGTTTGTCGGATCGTAACCCGGCCTTCCGCGCCAACTTGCTGGTGGCCGAA
>JANQXJ010000234.1 GCA_030729445.1 Limnohabitans sp.
GTCATTTGATTTCGAGCGAGTTCCACGCCGTGGTTGAGGCCAGCGGCCTGAGCCTCATGGAGTGGCGCGTCATGGCCAGCCTGTCGGGCAAAGAAGCACTGAGCGTAGGCGAGCTGGCCGATATCGTGCTGGCCAAGCAACCGACTGTGACCAAGCTGGTGGGCCGAATGGCAGAAGCCGGCTGGGTCAAACGCGTTGACGCCCCGCACGACAAGCGCCAGTCACTGGTCAGCCTCACCGCAGCGGGTCAACGCAAGGTCAAGCCTTTGCTGGCTCAGGCACGGGCCCATGAATCGCAGATCATGAAAGACATCGGATCGGACCAGGTCCACCAACTCAAGCAAGCACTGGAGCAGTTGATCGCGGTACGGGCATAACGCATTTCAGTCCGGCACCACCGCCGTGACCTCAATCTCCACCAACGCACGGTCTTCCACCAGATCGGCCACCTGCACCAGCGTCATGGCCGGGTAGTTCTTGCCAATGACTTCCTGATAGACCTTGCCCAGCTCCCTGCCGCGTGCGAGGTATTCCTTTTTGTCCTTGACATACCAGGTCATGCGGGCCATGTGCTGTGGGCCTGCGTCTGCGCAAGCGAGTGTGTCGACGATGTTTTGCAGGGCCTGGCGGCACTGGGCCACAAAGTCGTCGGTCTCGAATTGGGCTTGGCCGTTCCAGCCGATCATGCCCGCGACGAACACCATGCGGCCACGCGCTTCGATGCCGTTGGCATAGCCTTTGGCGGCTGCCCAGCCTTCGGGTTGCAAGACGTTGAACATGCTTATCCTTTATCAGTTGGGGACAGAGCTAAAGATCTGTCCCGCAAAGTTATTTGTTGACTGAAATTTGACGCAGCTTGAAGCGCTGCAGTTTGCCGGTTTCGGTGCGGGGCAAGGCGTCCAAAAAGACCACCTTGCGCGGGTACTTGAACGGGGCGATGGTTTGCTTGACGTGTTCTTGCAGGGCTTTTTCCATGGTCGCATCGCCCGTGTGGCCGGGCTTGAGCACCACATAGGCCTGCACGATGTGGCCACGGTCTTCGTCGGGCATGCCGACCACGCCGCATTCGGCCACGGCCGGGTGTTGCAGCAAAGCGCCTTCCACCTCAGGGCCTGCGATGTTGTAGCCCGCCGAGATGATCATGTCGTCGTTGCGCGCCTGGTAGCTGAAGTAACCATCGGCGTCCATGACGAAGGTGTCGCCGGGCAGGTTCCAGCCGTCTTTCACATAGTCTTGTTGGCGCGGGTCGGCCAGGTATTTGCAGCCTGTGGGGCCGCGCACCGCCAGTCGCCCCACGGTGCCGGGTGGCACGGGTTGCATGTCGTCGCCCACGATCTGCGCCACATAGCCGGGCACCACTTGGCCAATGCTGCCGGGGTGCACTTGCGCGCCCGCACTCGAGATGTAGATGTGGATCACTTCGGTGCCGCCAATGCCATCGGTCATCTCGATGCCTGTGGCCTGCTTCCACAGCTGGCGGGTGGCGTCGGGCAAGGCCTCGCCTGCCGAGACGGGGTGCTTGAGGCTGGAGAGGTCAACGCCTTTGGCCAGCGTCGCCATTTGGCGGTACATGGTGGGCGCGGTGTAGCACTGCGTGGCGCGGTACTTGGCAATGGTCTGCATCAAGGTCTCGGGCGTGTGCTTTTCGAGCAGCACGGTGCTGGCACCAAAGCGCAGCGAAAACGCCAGCAGACCACCCAAGCCGAAAGTGAAGGCGATGGGCGGCGTGCCGCACACCACATCGTTTTCATCCATTTGCAAGATGTGGCGCGGGAACAAGTCGCACATGGCCAGCACATCGCGGTGGAAGTGCATGGTGCCCTTGGGCTTGCCCGTGGTGCCGCTGGTGAACGCAATCAGGCACACGTCGTCGCGGCTGGTGGCGTGTGGCGTGTACGCACCACTTTGCTGCGCCATGCGCTGCTCGAGGCCATCAAGGGCATCGCTGCGGAACTGCACCAGCTGCTGCAAGCTGGCCATGTGGCTGGCGTGACCGGGCGTCATGCAGTGCTGCAGTTCGTCGGCCAACAAGCTGTCGCACAGCGCGGCGCTGACCTGCGCTTTGTCGATGATCTGTGCCAACTCGCCCGCACGCAGCAGCGGCATGGTGGGCACAGCGACCAGGCCCGCCTTGAGCGCACCCAGCAAACAAGCGGCCATCATGGGGCTGTTGCCGCCGCGCAGCAAAATGCGGTTGCCGGGCACGAGGCCCATGTCGTGGGTCAGCACCTGGGCGATGCGGTTGCTTTTGTCTTGCAACTGCGCATAAGTCCAACTGAAGTCGCCACCACCCTTGTTGAAGTCGCTCACGCCATGCAGGGCGATGCGGTCGCCCCGGCCGGCCTGCACATGGCGGTCCACCAATTCCACCGCGCAATTGATCTGGTCCGGGTAGTTCAGCTCGTGCCGGTCGGCGATGAACACGGGCATCTGGTCTTTGGGCGGCAGCCGGTCACGCGCAAAGGTGTCGGTGTGGCTGCTGGGCAGCAGTTGGTTCCAGTCCTTCATGTCCTTGTCTCCTTTTTTTATTTCTACTGTGCAGCGCTTGCCGTTCCACGCTGTCGAGGGGTCCCGGGGGCGGGGGCCGATTTCTGCGTACCCCCGCAGCATGAGG
>JANQXJ010000235.1 GCA_030729445.1 Limnohabitans sp.
TGTTGCAGGCGGTGTGCGGCGTTCAACAACTGGGCTTCCTTGAAGTAGTTGCCGATCAGTTGCAGGCCCACAGGCATGCCGCTTGCGCCAAAGCCCGCGGGCACGCTCATGCCGGGCAAGCCCGCCAAGGAGGCGGGCAGGGTGAAGATGTCGGCCAGGTAATCGGCCACAGGGTCGTTGGCGTTCTCGCCAAACTTCCAGGCCACAGATGGGGCCACGGGGCCAGCGATCACGTCGCATTCTTTGAACGCGTTTTGGAAGTCGTCGGCGATCATGCGGCGGATTTTTTGCGCTTGCAGGTAGTAGGCGTCGTAGTAGCCGTGGCTCAGCACATAAGCGCCGGTCATGATGCGGCGCTTGACCTCGTTGCCAAATCCTTCGGCGCGGGTTTTTTTGTACATGTCCACCAGGTCGGTGTAGTCCTTGGCGCGGTGGCCAAACTTCACGCCGTCAAAGCGGCTAAGGTTGGAGCTGGCTTCGGCTGGGGCAATGATGTAGTAGACCGGAATCGACAACTCGGTGCGCGGCAGGCTGATGGGCACCAGCTTGGCGCCGAGCTTTTCATACTCGCGCAAAGCGCCGTCGACGGCGGCGCGTACATCGGCAGACAAGCCTTCGCCAAAAAACTCTTGGGGAATGCCGATGCGCAGGCCTTCAATCGAGTTGTTCAGCGATGCCGAAAAGTCTTCGGTGGGCATGTCGAGTGAGGTCGAGTCGCGGTCCAAATCCGCGCCACACATGGCGCTCAGCAGCAAGGCGCAGTCTTCGGCGCTGCGGGCCATGGGGCCGGCTTGGTCCAGGCTGGAGGCGTAGGCGATCATGCCGTAGCGGGATGCGCGGCCATAGGTCGGCTTGATGCCGGTGATGCCACAAAAGCTGGCGGGCTGACGGATTGAGCCACCGGTGTCGGTGCCGGTCGCAGCAGGCGCCAAGCCAGCGGCCACGGCGGCGGCGCTGCCGCCCGATGAGCCGCCGGGCACGCGGGCCGTGTCCCAAGGGTTTTGCACTGGGCCGTAGGCCGAGTTTTCGTTGGCCGAGCCCATGGCGAACTCGTCGCAGTTGAGCTTGCCCAAAGACACCATGCCCGCCGTGCGCAGACGCTGCACCACGGTGGCGTCAAAGGGCGAGCGGTAGCCGCTCAGGATTTTGGAGCCCGCTGTGGTCGCGAAGTCGCGGGTGACGAACACGTCTTTGTGCGCGACGGGCACGCCTTCGAGTGGGCCAGCGGTGCCGTCAGCCAGCTTGGCGTCGGAGGCGCGGGCCTGTGCCAGCGTCACTTCGCTGTCGATGTCCAAGAAGGCGTTGTGCGGGTTGCCGCCCATGCGGGCCAAGAAGCGGGTCGCGACTTCGACGGCGCTGACCTCTTTGGTTTGCAAAAGGGTGGCCAGCGCTTTCACGCTGAGGTTGTGCAGGTCACTCATGGCTTACTCGATGACTTTGGGGACCAGGAACAAGCCGCGCTCGACGGCCGGGGCGCTTTGCTGGTTCAGATCGCGTTGGTTGGGTTCGCTGGCCACGTCGGGGCGCAGGCGCAAAGTAATGTCCTGAATGGCCGCCACGGGGTGGGCCATGGGGGTGATGCCGGTGGTGTCCACCGCCTGCATGGCTTGCACAATGCCAAAAAAGCCGTTGATCTGAGTGAGCATGCGCTCACTTTCTTCGGGCTTAAGTTCCAGCCGGGCGAGGTTCGCAATCCGGGCAATATCCTGCGGGGTCAGGGACATGGTTTAAAAAGAGTTGTAAAGGACGTGTTTTTGCGGCTTGAACGGGGGCAGAGCGCGCCTGTTTCACCGGGGGATCGGGTATTATCCTGCGTTTGGTGCCGCTCAATGCTCCGTCTCCGAGCCCGCCCTGATGACACCCCTGATTTGACCGACGCACTTTCCCAGCATGCCACCTGCGGACCTGGGGTATGTTGCGTCAAAGGACCCTTGAATGTTTTCCTCTTTCCGCCGCTATTTTTCCAGTGACCTGGCCATTGACTTGGGCACCGCCAACACCTTGATTTTTGTGCGAGACAAGGGCATTGTGCTGGACGAGCCCTCGGTGGTCGCGATCCGCCACGAAGGCGGACCACAGGGCAAGAAAACCCTGCAGGCAGTGGGCCATGAAGCCAAGGCCATGTTGGGCAAAGTGCCGGGCAACATCGAAGCCATTCGCCCCATGAAGGACGGCGTGATCGCCGACTTCACCGTGACCGAGCAAATGCTCAAGCAGTTCATCCGCATGGTGCACCCCCGCAGCACCTTCCGCCCCAGCCCCCGCATCATCATTTGTGTCCCTTGCGGCTCTACCCAAGTTGAGCGCCGGGCGATTCGTGAATCGGCTTTGGGCGCAGGCGCCTCCGAGGTGTACCTGATTGAAGAACCCATGGCCGCAGCCATCGGTGCGGGTCTGCCCGTGTCGGAGGCGTCCGGCTCCATGGTGGTCGACATCGGCGGCGGCACCACCGAGGTGGGTGTGATCTCGCTGGGCGGCATGGTCTACAAAGGCAGTGTGCGTGTGGGCGGCGACAAGTTCGACGAAGCCATCATCAACTACATCCGCCGCAACTACGGCATGTTGATTGGCGAGCCCAC
>JANQXJ010000236.1 GCA_030729445.1 Limnohabitans sp.
GCCGGTAACGCGAAGTCGAACCCAGCACGACTGGGCGGCTGGTGGGTGCAGGGGTTGTGAATGTCATGGTCAAAGCGCAGGCCGAGAAGAAATTTGAATGGGTGATTCTCTTACACTGCAGCCATGGAAAAAAAATTGGACCCCCAACACCTGGACGTCGTGGCCTTTGCCCGCGATGGCTTGCGCCTGCAAGGCGAGGGCGTGCTGGCCAACTGGCCCCGTTTGGCCGAAGAGCAGTACGGTGACACCCTGGCCGCCGGTCAGGTGCAGTGGCTGCTGCAAGGCCGCACAGTGGCGCAATCGGGTGCGCCTGATCAATTGTGGTTGGATCTGCAGGCCTCGCTCATGCTGCCCATGCAATGCCAGCGCTGCCTGACCCCTGTGCTGGAGGCAGTGCAGGCCGAGCGCTCATTTTTATTTGTAGCCGACGAGGCTGCAGCGCAGGCACTCGACGACGAGGTCGAAGACGATGTGCTGGTCATCAGCCGTGACTTCGATGCCCTGGCGCTGGTCGAGGACGAGTTGATTTTGTCCATGCCGCTCGTGCCACTGCACGAGGTCTGCCCTGAAACCCTGCCCATGTCGGTGGCCGATCCTGCCTTTGAAGCCGCTGCCGAGCGCCCTAATCCTTTTGGGGTGTTGGCGAACCTGAAAATCGATCCAGACCGCTGAGTGTGTGCTGATGTCTTGGGCGCTGGACGTCAAAGGTGTCCAAAAGCGCTCTGCTTAGGCTATAATCAATGGCTTCGCCCGATTAACCGGGTGTCATTCCCATCAACCGAAGCTGCGTTTTCATGTGCGCGGCCTCCAAGCTTCCAAGGAGCCACCATGGCTGTTCAGCAAAACAAAAAATCGCCTTCCAAGCGCGGCATGCACCGTTCGCACAACGCTCTGAACGTGCCCGGCATCGCTGTCGAGCCCACCACAGGCGAAACTCACCTGCGTCACCACATCAGCCCCAACGGTTTTTACCGTGGCCGTCAAGTGCTCAAAAACAAGTCGGAAGCCTGATCGGCTTTCGCCCTCAAGCCTTCAGAGGCCCGGCGCTACTTTCTGAGTAGCCTCGGGCTTTTTGGTTTATGGCCCGCGTTTCTTCTGGTTTTGAGCCCAAGGATGTCATGACCTCGCCCACCCCGATCACCGTGTCTGTTGACTGCATGGGCGGCGACCACGGTCCCCGCGTCACGCTGGCGGCCTGTCGCCGTTTCCTGTCTTCTCACCCCGATGCTCGGTTGATTCTTGCAGGGCGTGCTGACGCCTTGGCGGGCTTCTCTGACCCCCGAGCCCAGGTGGTGGTGGCCACGGAAGTGGTCGAGATGGACGATCCTTTGGAAGTGGCCTTGCGCAAGAAAAAGGACTCGTCCATGCGCGTGGCCATCGAGCAAGTGCGTGACGGCCACGCCCAAGTTGCGGTGTCGGCGGGCAATACCGGGGCCTTGATGGCGATTGCGCGTTACGTGCTCAAAACGATGGACGGCATTGACCGCCCGGCCATCGCAGGCCAGATGCCCAACTTCAAGGGCGGCGGCACCACCATGCTCGACTTGGGCGCCAATGTGGACTGCACGCCCGAACATTTGCTGCAATTTGCGGTCATGGGTTCTGCCTTGGTCTCGGTCCTGCAGGACAAGGCTCAGCCTTCGGTGGGTTTGCTCAATATCGGTGAAGAGGCCATCAAGGGCAATGAAGTCATCAAAAAAGCGGGTGAATTGTTGCGATCTGCGGCCAATTCAGGGGATTTGAACTTCCACGGCAACGTGGAAGGCAACGATATTTTCAAGGGCACGGTGGACATCGTGGTCTGTGATGGCTTTGTCGGCAATGTGGCTTTGAAAGCCAGCGAAGGCTTGGCGACCATGGTTGGTGGCTTTTTGAAAGCCGAGTTTTCACGCAACATCTTCACAAAAACTGCTGCTTTATTGGCTTATCCGGTCTTAACGGCGTTCAAAAACCGTGTGGATCACCGTCGCTACAACGGAGCGGCCTTGTTGGGTTTGCGCGGTCTGGTGTTCAAGAGCCATGGCTCGGCCGACGAGTTGGCTTTTGAGAATGCCTTGAACCGGGCTTATGATGCAGCTCGAAACCAATTGCTGGACCGCGTTCGCGACCGCATTGCCCACGCCGCCCCTTTGTTGATGGGTGCGCAGGCCGAGCGATCTGAATCCGTGGTCACATCCCTATGAGAATTTATTCACGCATTTTGGGCACTGGCAGCTATTTGCCTGCGAGACGCCTGAGCAACACCGACCTGGCCGCCGAGTTGGCGCAGCAGGGTGTTGAGACCTCTGACGACTGGATCGTCGAGCGAACAGGCATCCGTGCCCGGCACTTTGCGGCCGACGAGCAAGGCTGCAGCGATCTGGCCACCGAGGCCGCCCGTCAGGCGCTGGTCGCGTCGGGCTTGGTCGCGGCAGACATCGACCTGATCATTGTGGCCACCTCGACCCCCGACATGGTGTTCCCGTCTGTGGCCACCATGGTGCAGCACAAACTGGGCGCAGCCGGTTGTCCAGCGTTTGACGTCCAAGCGGTGTGCAGCGGTTTCATTTATGCGTTGACCATCGCCGATTCGATGAT
>JANQXJ010000237.1:0-1407 GCA_030729445.1 Limnohabitans sp.
GTTCTAGGGCAATCGGCACCGGGGGCTTGCTGGAGCGGGCCAACAGGGTCAGTGCGTCTGCACCAAAAGCCGTGCTCAAACCATGCACACTCACATCGATGGTGCTGCCGGTGGCGGCCGCGTCATAGTCGGCCGAGCCATTCAAGCCCGAATCGTCGATCAAACGCACCATCAGGCTTTGGGGCTGCAGGCGCTCAGCGTACTCGGCACCCACATAGCGCAACAGCGCCGATTTGTCAGCATACACCGCCGTGGCGTCACTCAAATCACCGCCCACCGACATCCAGCTCGCGCCGCCATCTTTGGACAATTCATAATGGCCCGTGGTGGCGATGTCACCGTTTGCTCCCCCCGTGCCCGCAAACACAATGGCAACGCCCTTGAAGTTAGCGCTTGTTGCGCCCGGCTCTGGCGTCTCGGCGTTATCGCCCGGCTCGGCCACCAGGGGGGGCGAACCAAACAAGGCCTCGATGCTGAACACCTGGCTCTTCAACTGGGCATCCACGGTTACCGCGGCATCGTTCACTTGCATGACCTCGTCTACAAAAACCGTGGCGCCATACAGCGTGTAAGCCTTGTACGCATGACCGGCCAAGAACTGGTGCACAGCGCCATGGATGGCGCTCAGTGTCTCGGCACTTTGCACCTCGCCCACCGACCAACTGCCCAGGTTGACCAACTGCATGGCATCGCCGAGGTTGCCACTGACCACCAGCATTCGAGCACTGTCCACACCCTGTGCAGCCGCATCAAAGGCGTCCGACAAAATGGCCACAGCGGCCCAGTTCAGCTTGATCGTGTTGTTGATGGTGCCTGTCAAATCAATGCTGCTGAAGTTTTTGACCCGCGAGAGCACAGCGCTTCGGGTCAGATCGAGTGTGTTCACCACCGGAGTCTCGCCATGAATCATCTGCAAAAAGTTGAGCCCACTGGGGACACCCAAATGCTTCACCTCCGCGCTGAAATAGGTGAAATCCAGAGACGACTTGGCCACCTGGGCCTGTGCAACTTGCCCAGTCAGAGGAATTTCACGACTTGCATTGTTTTCCATAGAAGTCTTAATGTTTTTTATAGAGCATTTTGGTAAACATTTTATCAGTCACCGGGCGAAGGACTGATGACTGGACCCCGGGTCAAGCCCGGGGTGACATTTCATGGGGCGCGGTGCATTTTTTGGTTCGGGGTAACAGTGCATTTGTCATCCCGCACTTGATGCGGGATCCAGTCCCCCATCCGTCATCCCGCACTCGATGCGGGATCCAGCGCTCTGCCTTTGTCTTTGTCTTTGTCTTTGCAAATTCATCGAATCCCAGCAAATCACCTAATCCAGCAATTTGCCGGCAACAGATCGACAAGTTTAATTTTTTGACGTTTTTAACAAGGACTACCCCAATTGGGGGTTTTCTG
>JANQXJ010000237.1:1417-2570 GCA_030729445.1 Limnohabitans sp.
GTGGTGAACCGTCTCAGTATCGTTAAGTCAAATTGATCAAAGTATCAAACCTCGCAATATTTCCAACAAATCCCGTTGGCCAATGTTTGTGGTGTTTGAGTTATTTCTCAAGGGACTTGAACCATGAAACCGGCAAATTTGCCAGCGCGACCCGCTCTCGCGCTGCGCTCTCTGATGCGCATGTGCGCCACCACAGGCCTCTTGGCCCTCGTGTGCGCTTCGGGCATCGCCTTGGCACAAGCGAGCCGCTCGCCCTCTTATATAGAGACCCAGCAAGCCGGCGTGAACGCCCGCATCGAGGTGCTGGGCCAGGCCTTCACTTCCCCCTACCCGATCGGCGCTGACCAAAGCCGCATCATGCTCTACCGCCCCGCAGCCAGCCGCCTGAGCGGGGCCACCAGCGTGTTTGTCGATGATCGTTACCACACCTCCTTGGTGCCCGGCGCTTGGAGTGCGCTTTGCTACCGCAGCGGCGCTGCCGAGCTCGGTGCCCGTCAGATGCAAGTGGGCACCCGACCCAAGGACTTGGCCGACAGCATCACGGCGGTGCAGTTGCAAGGGGGCCAGACCCACTACCTGCGCGTGCAAGAGGAGCAAGGCCGCCCGGTCTTGCAGCCGGTGCCTGCGGCTCAGGCGCACCAAGAGATGAGCCAGTTCAAAGAGCAGGTGCACACCGTCTCGCGCGTGGCGCAGGCTTGCCGCGAGGGCGTGGCTCCTGTTGCAGTCGCGCTGGCGAGCAACCCCGTGCAGCGCATCACGCTGACCGCTGACACCTTGTTTGCCTTCAACCGCTCCGACGCCGCGGGCATGACCGGCGCGGGCATGGCGGCCATGGACAGCCTGCTGGCCATGCTGCGGGCCGACTTCAGCCGGGTGGACAGCTTGCATGTGATGGGCCACGCCGATCCGCTGGGCAACGCCCGGGACAACGAAGCATTGGCCCTGCAACGCGCCCGCACGGTAGCCACGTATTTGCAAACGCGCAGCTCCAGCCTGGCCATCACCACCGAGGGGCGCGGCGACCGTGACCCCGTCGTCTCAACCTGCAGCCGCCAGATCACCGCCCGCAGCATCGCCTGCAACCAGCCCAACCGCCGTGTGGTGGTCGAGGTGGTGGGCACCCGCCGTTGATGCGCCCCCCGGAAAAGTGAGC
>JANQXJ010000238.1:0-1126 GCA_030729445.1 Limnohabitans sp.
GGTGAGGCGTCCAGGCCCCGCGCTTCCATGGTGCGCGGCACGATGCCGATGCGGGCCAAGATGTCGTCTTTTGTCCGCTCGGCCATGTCCCACAGGGTGTTGTGGGCTGGAAAGTCGCCGTAGTCAAAACCCATGTCCAGCAAATGCTGGCGCAGCAGGCTGAAATGCTTGGCCTCTTCTTGGGCAATGCGCACCCAGTCGGTGTAAAAAGCCTCGGGCATGCCTGCAAAGCGCCAGACCACGTCAAGTGCCAAGTCGATGGCGTTGAGCTCGATGTGGGCGATCGAGTGCACCAGCATGGCCCGGCCCTCGGGCGTGGCCATGGATTTGGCTTTGAGCTGGGTGTGCGGTACCAGCAGCGGGCGGGCGGCGCGGCCGGGTCCCGCACTGGGGGCGCTCAGGCTGTCGCACACGCCCACGGGCAGGCTCAGGTCCAGGGCTAAGGTGGCTTGGGCCTTCAGGTTGGAATCGGTTTGCGCCCAAGGGGTCAGGGCGGCGGAGCGCAGGGTGTGCATGGTGATCGCTGACAGCGCCCACGGCCGGTGGTGGGCATCCCTACAATTGTAGGTTTTCAAGAAAACCCAACCGACAGGAGACCGCCATGGCCATTTACCAACTGGATGATCAAACCCCCGATGTGGCCGACAGCGCCTGGGTGGCTGACAACGCGCAGGTGATGGGTGCGGTCAAAATCGGGGCCGATGCCAGCGTCTGGTTTGGCGTGACGGTACGAGGGGACACCGAGACGATTGAGATCGGTGAGGGCAGCAACATCCAGGACGGCAGCGTGATGCACGCCGACCACGGCAAACCGATCAAGGTCGGCAAACATGTCACGGTGGGCCACATGGTCATGCTGCACGGCTGCACGATTGGCGACGAGTCACTGATCGGCATTGGCGCGGTGGTGCTCAACGGCGCAAAGATCGGCAAGAACTGCCTGGTGGGTGCCGGCTCGCTGGTGACCGAGGGCAAGGAATTCCCCGATGGCTCGATGATCATGGGCACGCCTGCCAAGGTGGTGCGTGAACTCAGCCCCGAGCAGATCGAAGGCCTGCGCCAAAGCGCCAAACATTACGTCGAGAACGCCCGCCGTTTCAAGGCGGGCCTGAAAAAAATCAGCTGA
>JANQXJ010000238.1:1226-13042 GCA_030729445.1 Limnohabitans sp.
AACGCTTTTTAACTTTTGAGGATCGGCCCCTCGGGGCTGTTGATTGAACTTTGTCCGAACTCCATAAATTCATTTTCGAAGGCCTGCCCGTGCGCGGCATGCTCGTGCGCCTGACCGATGCTTGGCAAGACATCCTGGCGCGTCGCGCCGCCAACTCCGAAACCGGCGCATACCCCGCGCCGGTGCGCCAGTTACTCGGTGAGATGGCCGCTGCCGGTGTACTGATGCAAGGCAACATCAAATTCAACGGCGCTTTGGTGCTGCAGATTTTTGGTGACGGTCCGGTCAAGTTGGGTGTGGTCGAGGTGCAGCCCGATCTGAGCCTGCGGGCCACCTGCACCCAGGTCGGCGAGGTGGCCGACAACGCCACCCTCAGCCAGATGGTGAACGTGAACAATGAAGGCCGCTGCGCGATCACGCTCGATCCGCAAGACCGCTTGCCCGGACAGCAGCCTTACCAAGGTGTGGTGCCGCTGTTTGGTGACCGGGGTGAAAAGCTGGAAAACATCAGCGAGGTGCTGGAGCACTACATGCTGCAGTCCGAGCAGCTGGACACCGTGCTGGTGCTGGCGGCCGATGACAAGGTGGCCGCAGGCTTGCTGATTCAGCGCCTGCCCATCGAAGGCGAGGGCAATTTGGCCGGTAAAACCGATTCACTCATGCGTGAGTCGGTGTTAGGTCAGAGCGAAGACTTCAGCCGCATCTCCATCTTGACCAAGAGCCTCAAGCGCGAGGAGTTGCTGGGCTTGGATGCCGAAACCATTTTGCACCGCCTCTATTGGGAAGAGCCCCTGGCCCGGTTTGAGCCCTTCATTGGCGAGACCGGCCCGCGCTTTGCCTGCCGTTGCAACCGCGAGCGCGTGGGCAACATGATCCGCAGCCTGGGCACCGAGGAGGTGGAGGGCATCATTGCCGAACAAGGACAGGTGGAAGTGGGTTGCGACTTTTGTGGTGCGCAATACCGTTTTGACCCGGTGGATGCGGCGGGGCTGTTTACCGGTTTGCCGCCTGATTTGCCTGCGGGCTCGGTGCACTGAAGCCAGTGCAGGCCAGGCCAAGTCAAGTGGCCTGAGCACCCAGCAGCGGCCCTGAAGGCGCTGCCGGGGATGCCGCCAAAGCGGTCAGCTGCCGCGGGTGATGGGCATGCCCAAATCACCTGGCAAAGCCAATTGCTTGGCCAACTCGAGCTTGGCCAGCGAGTTGCGGTGCACCTCGTCCGGGCCGTCGGCCAGGCGCAGGGTGCGCTGGTGGGCATAGGCATAGGCCAGCGGGAAGTCTTGCGACACACCGCCGCCGCCGTGAGCTTGGATGGCCCAGTCGATGATCTGGCAAGCCATGTTGGGGGCCACGATCTTGATCATGGCGATTTCGGCCTTGGCCACCTTGTTGCCCACGGTGTCCATCATGTACGCGGCTTTGAGGGTGAGCAAGCGGGCCTGCTCAATCATGCAGCGGGACTCGGCGATGCGCTCTTGCCACACCGTCTGACGGGCCACTTCGCGGCCAAAGGCCACGCGCTCGTTCAAGCGTTTGCACATCAATTCCAGGGCGCGTTCGGCGATGCCGATGGTGCGCATGCAGTGGTGGATGCGACCAGGGCCCAAGCGGCCTTGGGCGATTTCAAAGCCACGGCCTTCGCCCAGCAAAATGTTCTCTGCTGGAACGCGCACGTCTTTGAGCACGACCTCCATGTGGCCGTGTGGGGCGTCGTCGTAACCAAACACCGACAGGGCACGCACCACGGTGATACCGGGTGTGTTGGCAGGCACCACGATCATGGACTGCTGCTCATGCCGACCCGCGTCGGGGTTGGTCTTGCCCATGACAATGTAGACGGCGCAGCGTGGGTCACCCGCGCCGGACGACCACCATTTGCGACCGTTGATGACGTATTCATTGCCGTCGCGGCGGATCTCGCATTCGATGTTGGTCGCGTCTGACGAGGCCACATCGGGCTCGGTCATCAAGAAGGCCGAGCGGATTTCGCCGCGCAGCAGGGGCTCGAGCCAGGTGTCCTTCAGGCTTTCGCTGGCGTAGCGCTCCAGCGTTTCCATGTTGCCGGTGTCGGGTGCCGAGCAGTTGAAGATTTCGGCGGCAAATGGCACACGACCCATGATCTCGCACAGCGGTGCGTATTCGAGGTTGGACAGGCCTTGGGGTGCGCGGGTGGATTTGGGCAAAAACAGGTTCCACAAACCGGCAGCGTGTGCCTTGGGTTTGAGTTCCTCGACGATCTTGGTCGGCACCCAGGCATTGCCTTTGGCACGGTTTTCGGCGATTTCTTCAAAGAACCGCGCCTCGTTGGGGTAAATGTGCTCGTCCATGAAGGCCAACAAACGGGCCTGCATGTCCTTGACCTTGGGGGTGTATTCAAAATCCATGGTCTCTCTCCTGGGGTTGGTGATTCGGTGGTCTAAAAAAATCAGGCTTTGCTGGCAAAACGCCAAGCCAACTCGGCCATGGGCTTGGCACCCGCACCCGAGGTTTTGGCTTGTTCGCTGGACGCAGTGCCGTCTTCGACACGTTTGGCAATGCCCTGCAAAATGGCCGCGATGCGGAACATGTTGTAAGCGAGGTAAAAATTCCAGTCTTTGGCCAAAGCCTCAGGTGTGGTGAAGCCGGTGCGCTCGCAATAGCGGCGGATGTACTCGGCCTCGGACGGGATGCCCAATGCGGCCAAGTCGAGCCCGCCAATGCCGCGGAATGTGCCGGGGCTGATGTGCCAGGCCATGCAGTGGTAGCTGAAGTCGGCCAGTGGGTGGCCCAAGGTGGAAAGCTCCCAGTCCAGCACCGCCAGCACGCGGGCTTCGGTCGGGTGGAACATCAGGTTGTCCAGGCGATAGTCGCCATGCACGATGCCAACCAACGATTCGTCTTTGGCGCTGTCCGGAATGTTTTTGGGCAGCCATTCGATCAGCTGGTCCATCTCGGGGATAGGCTGGGTGACGGACGCGGCGTACTGTTTGCTCCAGCGACCGATTTGGCGCTCGATGTAGTTGCCCGGTTTGCCGTAGCTCGACAGGCCTTGTTTGGCCACATCAACCTTGTGCAGCGCCGCCAGCACGCGGTTCATTTCATCGTAAATCGCGCCACGTTCAGCGGTGGTCATGCCGGGCAGGGACTGGTCCCAAAGCACACGACCTTGCACGAACTCCATCACATAAAAGGCGCGGCCAATCACCGACTCGTCATCACACAACACATGCATCTGGGCCACGGGCACATCGGTGCCGTGCAGGCCTTGCATGACGGCAAACTCGCGCTCGATGGCGTGCGCCGAAGGCAGCAGCTTGGCCACTGGCCCGGGCTTGGCCCGCATCACGTATTGGCAAGAGGGGGTGATGAGCTTGTAGGTGGGGTTGGATTGCCCGCCCTTGAACATTTCCACGCTCAAGGGGCCCACAAAACCGGGCAGCCGGGCGCTGAGCCAGGCTTCCAGGGCTGGGATGTCGAAGGCGTGGGTGCCGGTGACAGGCCGGGTCCCCACAAAATGGTCAAAAGCACTCATGGGGTTTCCCGTCGAAAAGCTGTGGCTGCCACAATCAGTGGCAAGGCAAAGGTGCTGCAGTGTGTCAGTGGTCCGCGTTCACGATCAGCAGCAGCGCATCGCGGTCCAGCACGACCAAGCCACCGGGCTCGATGCGGATGATTTGCTCGCGCTCCATCTGCTTGAGTTCCTGGTTGACCCGCTGGCGCGATGCACCCAGCAGCTGGGCCAGTTCTTCCTGGGCCAGTTGCAAGCTGATGCGAATCGCCTTGGCGTCCGACAAACTGGGCACGCCGTAGCTGCGCAGCAAGTGGTTGAGTTGTTTGGCCAGGCGAGCCCGCAAGGGCAGGGTGTTGAGGTCTTCCACCAAGCCGTAGAGCTGGCGAATGCGCCGTGCATGCAAGCGCAGCATGGCGTCGTAAAACTCGACGTGCTGCGTCAGGATTTTCTTGAAGTCGGCCTTGGCCACGTTGAGCGTGGTCGTTTCGCCATGTGCATAACAGTCGTGTGTGCGGCGATCCCCGTCGAAGATCGACACATCGCCAAACCAGATGCCCGGCTCCACATAGGTCAAGGTGATCTGCTTGCCCGACACCGAGGTCGAGCTCACACGCACTGCGCCCTTGGCGCAGGCGATCCACTGCTCGGGCGGATCTCCCCGCGCAGCGAGCATATCGCCGTCCTTGTGACGTTTGACGTAAGCGCATCGAAGTATGTCGTGTCGAAGTGAAGGTGAAAGGCTTGAGAACCAGCGACCACTGTTGATCGCCTCTCGTTCCTCCATTGTCAGAATCGGTTCGTCCATGCTCTGTCCTTTGAGTGACTGATGATCGGATTTTTGTCGCCTGGGGGACCAGTCGCTTTATTCGTATTCGGGTTTTTGCTTGTTCAAAAACGCACCAATGCCAATACCTGCGTTGGGGTGGTGCAGGTTTTTGACAAATTCATTGCGCTCTCGTGCCAGTTGCGCGTTCAAGCTGCTGCCATCCGCGTCGCTGAGCAGCTCTTTGATGCTGGCCAGTGCGTTGGGTGCACGGGCGTTGAGCTGTTCGCATAATTGCAGGGCTTGCTGCAAGGCTTGGCCAGCATCCGCGAGTCGATTGACCACACCCAATTGCTGCAGCCGCTCAGCACCGATGCGCTCACCACACATCAACAGCTCGGTGGCCAGTTGGCGCGGCACGGCACGCGACAGGCTCCAGCTGCCGCCGCCATCGGGCGACAAAGCAATCGAGCTGTAGGCCATCACAAACACGCTGTTGCGTGCGGCCACGATCATGTCGCAGGCCAGGGCCAACGAAAAACCGGCACCGGCCGCCGGGCCTTCGACGGCAGCGATCACCGGCTTGGGAAAAGTGCGAATCGCTTCGATCCAGTTGTGCAGGCCTTCGATGCTTTGGGCTTGGTGCTCGGGCGGCAACTGGCGGTTGTTTTGCAGGCGTTGCAAATTGCCGCCCGCACTGAAGATGCCGTTCGCCCCGGTGATCACCACGCTGCGCACATCGGCACTGGACTCGGCCACGCTCAGCGCCTCGACGCCTGCAGCGTACATCTCGGGCCCGAGGGCGTTGCGAAACTCCGGGTTGCTGAGGGTCAAGACCAAGGTCTGGCCTTCGCTGGTGCTGAGCAGTTGGGCAGTCATATTTCTTAATCGGTTGGGGACAGAGCTAAAGATCTGTCCCGCAAAGTCATTATTCTTCCGTGTGCATCAAGGACAGGCCAATGGCGCCGCGGCGACGCAACCAGGGGCTGGGGCGATAGCGTGGATCGCCATAGACCGTTTGCAGGTTGAACAGCACTTCCAAAATGCTGTCAGGCCCCAAGCGGTTGCCCATGGCCAGTGGGCCCATGGGGTAGGCCAGGCCCAAGGTGACGGCGGTTTCCAGGTCTTGCGGGCTGCAGATGCGCTGTTGGCAAATGTCGGAGGCGATGTTGACGATGGTGGCCACCACGCGCTGCGTGACAAAACCACCGCTGTCGCGGATCACCGACACGGCCTTGCCGTCGCGGGCAAACAGGGCGTGCGCTGCGTCGCGCATGTCGGCGCGGGTGGCGGGGTTGGTGGCCAGCACGCGGCGTTTGGTGGACGCATCCACAAACAGCATGTCGATGCCCACGGTGCGGGCCGGGTCCAGGCGCTCGACCACGGCCACGGTGGTGATGTCAAAACCCAGCGGGGCCACGAGGGTCAGCGCCTCGGGCGAGGGCGACGCACCGGTTTCGATTTTGGCGCCCAGGTCCTTGAGCAGCTGCAGCAGCTCCATGCGGCGGGTGGCGCGGGGCGAGACCCAGACGGGTGGGATGTTCTCCAGCACGGGCACGGGTGGTTCGGCGGGCACTTGCGCTGCGCCGTCCACGTATTTGTAGAAGCCTTCGCCGACTTTTTTGCCGACCACGCCACCGGCCAGCCGTTGGGCGGTGATGACGTTCGGGCGGTAGCGCGGCTCTTCGTAATACTGGTGGTAAATCGCTTCAATGACGTGGTGTGACACATCGAGGGCCGTCAGGTCAAACAGCTCGAAGGGGCCGAGTTTGAAGCCGACTTGGTCGCGCAGGATGCGGTCAATCGTCGCGAAATCGGCCACGCCCTCGCTCACGATGCGCAGGGCTTCGGTGCCATAACCGCGACCTGCGTGGTTGACGATGAAGCCGGGGGTGTCTTGCGCTTGAACAGGCGTGTGGCCCATCTGGCGGGCATAGTCGGTCAGGCGCTGGCAAACGGCGGGGTCGGTTTTGAGGCCTGCGATCACCTCGACCACTTTCATGAGGGGCACGGGGTTGAAGAAGTGGTAACCCGCAAACTGGGCGGGGCGCTGCAAGGCGGCGGCAATGGCGGTCACGGACAGTGAAGAGGTGTTGGTCACCAACACAGCGGTCGTGGGCAACACTTTTTCCAGATCGGCGAACAGGCTCTTTTTGATGTCGAGCTTTTCTACGATGGCTTCGACCACCAAATCGCACCCAGCCAAGTCTTGCAGGCTGGTGGCGCCCAGCAGGCGGCTTTTGTGGCCCGCCACGGCTTCGGCCGTCAGGCGGCCTTTTTCCTGGAGCTTGTCCCATTGCTGGAACACGGCATCGCGGGCTTTGGCGATGGCTTCAGCTTGGGTGTCGTAAAGCCAGACCTGGCTGCCCGCTTGTGCAGCGATTTGGGCAATACCGCGTCCCATAGCGCCGGCGCCAATGATGGCGACTTGTTGAAATGCAAGGGTCATGTTGATTGTGAAAAAACAAGGCACAGGGCCTGGTGGCAGGACAGTCCGTTCGTGTTGGCCGTGGCCTTGGCGGGCCAGACACCCAAGCGTTGATTATGGCTTCAGTCAGGTGGTTGCAAGGGGTTGACCGGGCATCAACGCCGCACCTGCAGGGCCCCTGGGTTGACGATGTTGGTGGGCGTGCCCTTGATGAAGTTGATGACGTTGTCAAATGCCGCGCCGAAATACAACTCATAGCTGTCTTTTTCGACATAGCCAATGTGGGGTGTGCAAATGCAGTTTTCCAGCCGCAGCAAGGCAGAGCCTTGCAAGATCGGTTCGGACTCGAACACGTCAACAGCGGCCATGCCTGGACGTCCCCGGTTGAGCGCGCCGATCAGGGCATTGGATTCGACCAGTTCGGCGCGAGAGGTGTTGACCAGCAAGGCCGTAGGTTTCATGAGCCCCAGGTCATCGCTGGTGACGATGCCCGTGGTGGCTTCGTTCAGCCGAAGGTGCAAGCTCAGCACGTCCGAGCTTTGAAAGAAGGCTTCTCGGCTGGTGGCTGCAGCATGCCCGTCCTTGACCGCGCGCACGCGCGATTCGTCGCTGCCCCAGATCTGAACATGCATGCCAAAAGCTTGGCCATAACCGGCGACCAGTTGGCCGATTTTGCCGTAGCCCCAGATGCCCAAGGTTTTGCCTTTGAGGACGGTGCCGAGGCCAAAGTTGGCGGGCATCGAGCTGGATTTGAGCCCCGATTGCTGCCATGCACCGTGTTTGAGGCTGCTGATGTATTGCGGCAACCTTCGGGTGGCCGCCATGACCAGGGCCCATGTGAGTTCAGCCGGCGCGATAGGGGAGCCTACCCCTTCGGCCACGGCCACCCCACGCTCGGTGCAGGCTGCCAGGTCGATGTGGCTGCCGACCCGGCCGGTTTGGGCGATCATTTTGAGTCGAGGCAACTTCTCAATCAGTGCCCGATTGAGGCTCGTACGTTCCCGGATTAAGACGATCACATCGGCGTCTTTGAGTCTTACGGACAGCTGCCCAATGCCTTTGACGGTGTTGGTGTAGACCTTGGCCGGATAGTGTTCGAGTTTGGCAGCGCAGTCGAGTTTGCGGACGACATCTTGGTAGTCGTCAAGGATCACAATGTTCATGTCCACCATTGTGCCTTGTCAGGTGCCGGATTGGGCACTGGGCAGTGCACATCATGCCGGTTTTGGGGCGCACGGGACGACTGGCAGTGCGCCCCCGGTGTTTCAGTGAGCCCGGTAGCGCGCTTCCATGGCGACCAGGCGATCGAGTTCAGCGCAGACATCGGCCATGCGTCCGGAGATCACCATCCGACCGGCTCCTGCCGCGCTCTGGCCACTTTCGTGGACATGTACAACGCGCAGGCTGGGTTGGCGTTTGGCTGGCTGAGCCTTGCTGTGGGATGGCATGGCGCAAGGTGCGGACCGAACCGCCCAAGCGGGGTGTGGGCGCACAGCTTCCCTTTTGGGCAAAGCCTGCGAGGGTGTGCGGGTGGAGAAGGAGGGCAGGTTCTTGAACAGACCTGATAGAGCAAGCAGAGCGATTCCCATGTGAAACCTTTCAAAAGCATGGAGGTTGGACACAGGCAGGATTGATGGAGTAAGTCGTTGGCTTCAGGGCTGATGATCAGCGCCCGCCACCTGAGGCCACGACTGAAAAAGTTACATGACGAAGGTGTTGCGGATCAGGCCCACGGCCAGGCCTTCGATGTCAAAGGGCTCGCCGGGGTGCACCACAATGGTCGGGTAATCGGGGTTTTCGGGCAGAAGTTCGATGCCGGAGGCGGTTTTGTGCAGGCGCTTGACCGTGACTTCGTCGCCCAGGCGGGCCACCACGATCTGGCCGTTGCGCACGTCTTTGGTGGATTTGACGGCCAACAAGTCGCCATCCATGATGCCCGCGTCCCGCATGGACATGCCGCGGACCTTCAGCAGGTAATCGGGTTGCTGGGCAAACAGGCTGCTTTCGACTTGGTAGGTTCTGTCGACGTGTTCTTGCGCGAGGATGGGGGAGCCGGCTGCCACGCGCCCCACCAAAGGCAGACACAACTGACCCAAGCCAGGCAGACTCATGCTGAACAAATCAGACGGTGCACGCGTGTTGCTTCGCGAGCTGCCTTTGAGGCGAATGCCGCGTGATGTGCCGCTGACCAACTCGATGGCGCCTTTGCGTGCCAGGGCCTTGAGGTGCTCTTCGGCGGCGTTGGCTGATTTGAAGCCCAGCACGCTGGCAATTTCAGCGCGGGTCGGGGGCGCACCGGTGTTGGCAATGGTGTTCTGGATCAGTTCCAGAATTTCTTGTTGGCGGGCGGTGAGTTTGGGGCTGTCGGTCAAGGCGGTCTCCTGGTGGGGACTGGGGCTGTTGTTTCATCCAGTGACTGTATTTTTAAACAGTTTTCCCGGTTGTGCAAGCTTGATGTGCAAAAAACCCAGAAATTCAATCTGAACGGGGAGGCCCGTGCGACGAAGCCGTGGGCATCTAAAGGGGTATCCCGCAGAGCCAGAGGGCGCTGAAGAGCAGTATCTGAGAGCGATACCTTAGCCAGCCAGAGTGGCATATTTGGCGGCAAGGTGTGTCGCCCACCAACAACAAAGCCCCTGAAAAGGGGCTTGTGGTGTGGGTGCAGCCTGTTGCTGCAGATGGCGGTTTATTGGGCCAATGCCGCGAAGGCGCGCGTGGTGATGTCTTCCACACTCCCAGTGCCGCTGATGGCACGGTACTTGGGGGCAGAGGCGGCGTCGGCTTGGGCCCAGTTGGCATAGTAGTCCACCAAAGGGCGGGTCTGGTCGCTGTAGACCTGAAGACGTTTTTGCACCGTTTCTTCTTGGTCATCTGCACGTTGCACCAAGGGCTCGCCGGTCACGTCATCCACACCGGCCACTTTGGGCGGATTGAACTTGACGTGGTAGGTGCGACCCGAAGCAGGGTGAGAGCGTCGGCCGCTCATGCGTTCAATGATGGCGTCAAAGGGCACGTCGATTTCAAGCACATAGTCAAGTTTGACGCCTGCAGCCTTCATGGCGTCGGCCTGGGGAATGGTGCGGGGGAAGCCGTCAAACAGGAAGCCGTTGGCGCAGTCGGCCTGTGCGATGCGCTCCTTGACCAAGTTGATGATCAGGTCGTCGCTGACCAGACCGCCTGATTCCATGACGGCTTTGGCCTGCAGGCCCAGCGGGGTGCCTGCCTTAACGGCAGCGCGGAGCATGTCGCCAGTCGAAATTTGGGGGATGTTGTATTTCTGGCAAATGAATGTGGCTTGGGTGCCTTTGCCCGCGCCGGGTGCGCCCAACAAAATCAGTCTCATGGAAGTTCCTTATCGCTTGTCATGGAGTGGGTCTGCCGGGTCTCGATGGGGCCCATGGTGTGGCAGACGACTTTCTTGAGAATATCACGCGAGTCTCTTTCCAGACTTACGCCCCGAGCAGGGCGCGAACGCGTTGTAAATCTTCAGGTGTGTCGACCCCAGGACCTGGGGCAAGCTCGGTGGTGTGCACAGCAATGCGGTGCCCATGCCAAAGGGCGCGCAGCTGCTCCAGGGACTCCATCTGCTCGATGGGGGCCGGTGGCAGTTGGGGAAATTCCGCCAGAAAACCCGCACGGTAAGCGTAAATGCCCACATGCCTCAGAGGGGCCGGGCTGGGCAGTTCGGTGAATTGCGCGCCGCTCGGATACGTTGCACTTTGCCCATCGCGCCACCAGGGGATGGGCGCACGGCTGAAGTAAAGCGCCATCTGGCGGGCGTCAGTGACCACTTTGACCACGTTCGGGTTGCAGAAGTCGGCCAGCTGACTGATGGGGTGGGCGGCGGTGCTCATGCTGGCCTCGGGCCGCTCGCTGAGCAACTGCGCCACCTGGTCAATCAGGCTGGGCTCCATCAAGGGCTCGTCGCCTTGCACATTAACCACCACGGCCTCATCGCTCAGGCCCAACAGTTGGCATGCTTCGGCCAAACGGTCGCTGCCGCTGACGTGGTCTTGCCGCGTCAAAAGGGCTTGTACGCCATGGGCTTCGCAGGCGGCCACGATGCGCTCATCATCGGCGGCGACCACCACTTGGCGGGCTTGACTGAGCATAGCGCGCTGGGCCACCCGCACGACCATGGGGAGCCCAGCGATGTCGGCCAGGGGTTTGTTCGGCAAGCGGCTGGACGCCATGCGCGCCGGGATCAGAACGTTGAAGTCGTTGTGGTGGGGGGCCTGGCGCATGCGAGGGCTTTCAGAGCGGGGGGCGCAAAGCAGCGAGTTTGTCGATTTCCTCGTCGCTCAAGGTGCGCGCTTCGTTTTCGAGCAAGATGGGGATACCCTTGCGCACAGGGTAGGCCAGCCGGGCGCTGCGCGAGAGCAGCTCCTGGTTTTCGCGGTCAAAATCCAGCGGTCCTTTGGTGACCGGGCAGACCAGCAATTCAAGCAGTTTGGTGTCCATGGGGCAATGATAACGGCGCAGGGCCCGGCGAGCAGGCATTGTCAGTGGCTGAAAGCGGTGCGGATGGTGCTTTCAGCAGAAGGGTTTTTCGGCCAGCCGCTGGTCCAGGGCTTGCCAAAACGCGGCTTCGGGTGTCAGCACCAAGGGCACGGCCAAAGCCCGAGGCTGGTGCCGCCAGAGTTTGGCAGCGTCTTTTTCAGTGCACAGCAAGGGGCGTTCTGTGGCGGTCGGTGCGCCATGCTCGTAGTCAAAATGATCGGGCAAAGCGGTTGTTTGGTGCAGCTGCAGACCGGTTGCCCGCAGCATGGCAAAAAACGCTTCAGGCCTTGCCAAGCCAGCCACCGCATCGACGGGCTGACCGATCAAACTCGACAATGCCTGGCTGCGGCCGTTTGCATCGTGTGCCACAGGGGCCAATTGGCGCTGTGCCACAAAGCCGCCCGGCAAGCCGTTGTCTCCGGTGTGCAGCAGCAGGTCAACCGACCGTGGCCAGGGTTCGCGCAAAGGCCCAGCCGGGAGCAGCCAGCCGTTGCCCACGCCGCGTTCGTCCATGACGCAGATTTCCAAGTCTCGCGCCAAGCCCCAGTGTTGCAGCCCATCGTCACACACCAACATATTGACATCAGGGTGCGCATGCAGCAAGGCGCGACCCGCATCGGCTCGGACCGAAGCCACCC
>JANQXJ010000239.1 GCA_030729445.1 Limnohabitans sp.
AAAAAGCCCTCAGTCGTGAAACTGAGGGCTTATTTTTTTGGTGGTGATAGGTGGATTTGAACCACCGACATCAGCATTATGAATGCTGCGCTCTAACCAACTGAGCTATATCACCTGAAACTGTTTGATGTCGCCATCAAGCCCGAAATTATACACAATATTCCGCAGCAAACCGCTCAGTTGGCGTAACAATGGGCGGATGACACAGCCCAGCACTGACCCCTCCTTGCACCAGCACCCCATCGACACCGCCAAGGCCCAGCAAGCCGCCCAAGTGGTCTGGTCGCATTGGCAATCGGGCCAGGTACTGGCCGCCTTGCCTGATGCTTGCCGCCCCTTGAGTGCCTTGCAAGGCTACGCTGCCCAAGCCCAACTGCCGCTGGTGTCCGGCCGCCAAGTGGTGGGCTGGAAAATTGCCGCTACCAGCGCCAACGGGCAAGCCCACATCAACGTGAGCGGGCCACTGGCCGGTCGCTTGCTGTCGGGGCAGGTGTTGGACAACGGCGCCACCGTGCCGTCCGCCGGCAACCGCATGCGCGTGGCCGAACCGGAATTTGCGTTTGCCATGGCGCAAGACCTGCCGCCACAAGCCGCGCCCTACACCCAGCAGCAAGTCATGGCCGCTGTGGCCAGCTTGCACCCGGCCCTCGAGGTGCCCGACTCGCGCATGGAACCATTCACCGCCGCAGGCGAGGCGCAACTGCTGGCCGACAACGCCTGTGCACGGCACTTTGTGCTGGGCCCTGCCGCGCCCGATGTCTGGCGCGATCTGGACTTGAGCACCTACCCGGTGCACGCCCAAGTTGAACACAACAACACCCTTCAATACACCCGCGACGGCACAGGCGGCAACGTGCTGGGCGACCCGCGCATCGCCCTGACCTGGCTGGCCAACCAGCTGTCTGCCTTGGGCATCACCCTGCAAAAGGGCCATGTGGTGACCACCGGCACCTGCATGGTGCCCCTGGAGCTGCAAGCGGGCGACAGCATCAGCGCCGATTACGGCCCGCTGGGCCGTGTCCACATGATTTTTTCGGAGACTTGAAACATGACAAAACCCCATTTGGCACTGATTGGCACGGGCGGCACCATCGCAGGCGCGGCCAGCGCAGCCTCGGTCAGCACCGATTACAAACCCGCCAGCCTGAGCTTGGCCGCCGTGGTCGACACCGTGCCCGAGCTGCGCCAGCGCTACAACATCGACGTGTCGCAGCCCATGCAACTGGCCAGCTATGACGTGCGCCCAGACCACTGGCTGGATCTGCATGCCGCCGTGATGCACGCAGTCCACAACCCCGATGTGGTGGGCATCGTGGTCACGCACGGCACCGACACGCTGGAAGAAACCGCGACGTTTTTGCACCTGAGCGTGGACAGCGATAAACCCATTGTGGTGGTTGGCGCCATGCGCCCGGCCACGGCCTATTCGGCCGATGGTCCGGCCAATTTGCTGGACGCCTGCAGTGTGGCCGCCTGCCCGACGGCTCGTGGGCGTGGCACATTGGTGGTCATGAACGGCCGCATCCATTCGGGCCTGTGGGTGGGCAAACGCCATGTGAGCAGTGTGGAGGCCTTTGACAGCCCTTTGGCCGGTGCCGTGGGCGAGGTGGCCGACCAAGCGGTGCAGTGGTTCCGCGCCGCAGGGCGTGCGCCCACGGTGGCCTGGCAAACGCCCAGCACTTGGAAAACACCTGCTGCATGGCCCCGGGTGGACATTGCAGTGGCTTATGCCGGGGTGGACGAAACAGCGATGCGTGCCTTTGTGGCCGACGGAGCGCGGGGCATTGTGCACGCCGGTTTGGGCAACGCCAACACGCCCACGGCTTACCGCACGTTCATTCAATCACTGCCCGCCCAAGGCGTGCTGGTGGCCCGCTGCGCCCGCTTCATCACGGGCAGCGTGACCCGCGCCAGCGTGTACGCCGATGCCGAGCACGGCATCTTGACCGCAGGGCCTTTGCCACCGCACAAGGTGCGCATCATCATGCTGCTGGGCCTGGCGCACGGCATGGATGGGCCGGCAATTCAGGCCTGGATCGACCGGATTTTGTTGGCCAGTTGAAGACCCACTTGCAATGAGGCTTGGTTTCAGAGTCGCCGACATGACCCCTGACCCGGTTCAGGGATCTGGCTTGGGCGACACTTGATGTGATTTCTTCTTTGTTTTAAACCTTTAGACGGGACCATCCCATGCTGCAATTTTTCTTCAACGCCGCCCCCAACCCCATGAAGATCGCCCTGCTGCTCGAAGAGCTGGGCCTGCCTTTTGAGGCCGTGCCGGTGGACACGCGCAAGGGCGAGCAATTTACGCCTGCCTTTTTGGCCGTCAACCCCAACGCGAAAGTACCCGCCATCACCGATGGTGATGTGACCGTGTTCGACAGCAATGCCATCTTGCTGTACTTGGCTGACCGTGAGCAAAAGTTTGTGCCAAGCATGGCGCAAGCCAAAGAGCGTGGCGCGGCGCTGTCCTGGTTGCTCTTCATCGCCAGCGGCATCGGACCGTTTTCTGGCCAGTCGGTGCACTTTCGCCACGCTGC
>JANQXJ010000240.1 GCA_030729445.1 Limnohabitans sp.
GTCACCCCGGTCTTGTGCTTTGTCATCCCGGCCTTGAGCCGGGATCCAGTGCACGCAGTGGGTATTCGCAAAGGGCATCGGATCACACTGGATCCCGGGTCTTCGCCCGGGATGACTCAAGAACCTGGACCGCATGAGGCATCGACTTTGACCGGCCGGACCCATGCCAAGCCAAGGCCCTTTGCAACACGTCACAATGGATTGCTATGAACACCGAAGAAAAGCCCCCATTTGAAACGCCCTTTGCCTGGATCGGCGGCGAAGCGGTGGTGCGTGCCCTGGCCGACCGTTTTTATGACCTGATGGACATGGAGCCAGGCTACAAGGCTTTGCGAGACGCACACGGCAGCAGCCTGGACGGTGCCCGCGACAAACTGTTCTGGTTTTTGTGTGGCTGGCTGGGTGGGCCCGAGCATTACACCGAGCGTTTTGGCCACCCGCGTTTGCGCATGCGCCACATGCCGTTTTCGATTGGGGTGCTCGAGCGCGACCAGTGGCTGGCCTGCATGGACCAGGCCATGACCGAATTGGGTGTGGACCCGGCGCTGCGCGAGCGCCTGAACGCCAGTTTCTTCAAGACCGCCGACTGGATGCGCAACCGGGGCGCGTGACGCGCCTGCGATCTTTCTTGTGCGCTGAATACGCCCCCATGCCCAGCCCGGAGCCCCTCCTGTGAAAATCAATGCGCTGCAAGACCTGAAGAAAGTGCGCCAGAAGCTGGCAGAGGCCCACGCGCAAGCCCAAGCACTGGCTGCTGCCCAGGCGCTGGCCGCGCGTCAGCGCGAGGCCGAAAGCAACTTGTTTGTGCGTGCCGTGGGGGCCGTGCAGCGCTTGCCTGTGCACGACCAAGTCCAGCTGGACGGCCCCAGCCCCGCGCCCATTGCGCACCAACGCCAAAAAGACAACGAGGCGGTGCTGCGCGATTGCTTGAGTGACGAGTTCGACGCCAGCACTTTGCTCGACACCGACGACGCCTTGAGTTTTCGCCGCCCGGGCATTGGGCGCGATGTGATCCACAAACTCCGCAAAGGCGATTGGTCGATCCAGCGCGAGATCGATTTGCATGGCCTGCGCAGCGACGAAGCCCGTGTGGCCTTGGCCGAGTTCATCCGCCTGGCGCACCGACAAGGCGTGCGTTGCTTGCGTGTGGTGCATGGCAAGGGCTTAGGCTCACCGGGTAAAACCCCGGTGCTCAAGTCCAAGGTGCACAGTTGGTTGATTCAAAAAGACCAGGTGATGGCTTTTGTGCAGGCCAAGCCCGCAGAAGGTGGGGCGGGGGCCTTGGTGGTTTTGCTCAAGCCGGGCGGCTGAGCGTCTGCTTTCAGCCCGGCACCTGCGCCTGAGCGCAGGCCACCTGAACCCGCGTGTGCTGCCCGTCTTCTCCCAGGCGCATGGCGCTCAGGCAACCTCCCCAGACGCAACCGGTGTCCAAAGACCACACATCAGGGCGCCCCAGCCAACCCAGCGTGGACCAATGGCCAAAGGCCACCGTGATGTCGGCCGTGCGCCGCCCCGGCACATCGAACCAGGGCATGAAGCCTTGCGGCGCTTGTGCGGCGCTGTCTTTGGTGGCGAATTCCATGGTGCCATCGGCCGAACAAAAGCGCAGACGCGTCAAGGCGTTGACCACCACCCGCCAACGGTTCAGCCCCGTCAAGTCATCTTGCCAGGCCGCAGGCTCGTTGCCATACATGTGGGCCAAAAAATGAGGCAGGTCCGGTCCACGCAAAACGGTTTGCACTTCCTTGGCCAAGGCCAAGGTCTGCGCCAGGGTCCAGCTGGGCAAGACCCCCGCATGGACCGACAACACCCCGTGGGACCACAGGGCCAGATGCTGCTGGCGCAGCCAGTCGATCAGGGCAGTACGGTCGGGCGCATGAAGCAGACCATCGAGTGTGTCCAGCCGCTTGGTGCGGCTGAAGCCCATCGCCACCGCCAAGGCATGCAAATCGTGGTTGCCCAGCAGGCATTCCACACTGCCTTGCAGCGCCATCAAGCGGCGCAGCACGCCTGCAGAGTCCGGGCCTCGGTTGACCAGGTCGCCCAAGACGATCAAGTGATCGCGGCTGGGCGAAAAAGCCACCTCGTCCAGCAAACGTGCCAAGGGCGCGTCGCAGCCTTGTATGTCACCGACCCAATAAACCGCCATGACTGCCCTTCATTTGATCTGCATAAAAACACAATTCCAATAGGGAATATTGTGATTCACATTCCAAGTCGATTATCAGGGTGATGGCGCACCTGATACACCTTGTGGGTAAAGATGGCCCTGAAGTATGAATCTCGATGGGTATTCTTTCAATTGAAGTCAAATAACTGTTATCGAAGTCGGTGAAATAAGTGGATCTGATGTATATTCGAGCGTTTTTATTATTTAAAGGAGTTGATTATGTCCATGTCATACAAAGAGTTATTGCAAAAGCGCGAAGCCTTGGAGCAAGAAATTGCCCAAGCCCGTCAAAATGAAATTGCCAGTGCAGTGGCCAAGGTGCGCGAGTTGGTGGCCGAGTATGGCTTGACCGCTCAAGACGTTTTTCCTGGCCGTGGCACCAAATCCTCGGCACCCAAGTCTGCCAGCAAAGTGGCCGCCAAATACCGTGATCCAGCCACGGGCCAAACATGGACAGGCCGCGGTAAAGCGCCAAAATGGATCGAAGGCCAGGACCGTACGCCCTTCATGATTGCCTGATTCACCTCATCCGGTATCATCACGTACCGAACCACATGAATTGAATTTGATTTTCATTTTTGATGTTTTCGGATCGTGACAATAAACCCCGCCGAGGCGGGGTTTGCTGTTTCAGGCTGCTTTATAGAGCTTGTTCGGTCATGGTTCTTATAAGGGTTCAACAAGGTTGAACGGTAGGAAATGGGTATTCTTTTGAATTCTGAAGCAGTTGATATGGATGAGCAGGGCTTGAGCCGTTGGTATCTGGCTTATACCAAGCCTAAACAGGAATCTGTCGCACAGTTCAATTTAGAACAGCAGGGGTTCGAGGTCTATTTGCCTTTGTTTAAAAAATTCAAAAAAACCGAACAAGGTCCAGTCGCGCTGTTTGAGCCGATGTTTCCACGTTACATCCTGTTCAGGCCCAGTCGTCCAGAGCAAAGTATTTCAGCGGTTCGCAGCACCAAAGGCGTGACCACGCTGGTTCGATTTGGTTTTGAGCCAGCCTTGTTGCACGATGATGTGGTGCAACGCATTCGTCAAGTTGAGCAATTGCGTGATCAGGCCACGATTGAAGACCTCAATCAATTCAAGCAGGGGCAAAAGGTGCGTCTGAAGCACACAGCCTTGGGTGACATTGAAGGATTGGTCCAAAACGTGTCCAGCAAACGGGTGGCTGTGCTGCTGGAGATTTTGGGGCGGCCCACGGTGGTGCAGGTAGATCACCATCAGGTTGAAGCCAGCGCTTAAAGCTTGGCTGGGCGCAGCTTCACAAAGGGGCAGAGGAGCCAAAGCGCCGGTCGCGTGTGGCAAACCAGGCCAGTGCCTTTTTGAGTGTTTCGGGCGAAAAGTCCGGCCACAATTCGTCGCAGAAAAAAAGTTCTGCATAAGCCGCTTGCCAAAGCAGGAAGTTGCTCACCCGTGACTCGCCACCTGTGCGAATCAGCAAATCCACCTCGGGTGCGTTGGCCGTGCTGAGGTAGGGGGCCAAGGCTTCTTCGGTGAGGGCGTCTACCGATGTGTCGGGATGAGCTTTTTGCCAGGCTTTGGTGGCCTGGAGCATGTCCCAGCGGCCACCGTAGTTGGCGCAAATGTTCAAAGTGATGACTGAGTTGTTCGCTGTTTGGGCTTGTGCATCGGTGATGAGCGCTTGCAGTGACGGAGAAAATCGCCCTGTGTCACCGAGCACCTTCAAGCGCACCCCGTTGGTGTTCATGTTGCGAATTTCTTTTTTCAGGTAGGTCGTGAACAAGCCCATGAGGCTGCTGACCTCTTCTTCGGGGCGTTTCCAGTTCTCGGTGCTGAACGCAAACAGACTCAGTTGCGGAATGCCCAATTCACCGCAGGTTTTGACGATGTCGCGCACCCGCTGTGCGCCCGCTGCATGGCCCAAAGCGGCAGGCATGAAGCGCTTTTTGGCCCAGCGGCGATTGCCGTCCATGATGATGGCAATGTGCTGTGGCAAAGATGGGTTGGGAGAAATTGACAACAGAGGAGCTCTTTTTGGAACAGGGTCTGATTTTAGTGGCACTGTGGCTGTGTCCGAGCAGTCGAGTGCAGTGACCGGTTTGTTCACGCCCAAAATTCAGCTTGAATTGTCTGGGCGCTCCAGGCCTGTGTGACGAACGGTGGCTTTGGGCGGCAGGTGTTAAGGTGATCTTGTTGAAGTGCTTCTGTGCTTGGAACAAAGCAACCCATTCTGGGGCGCGTCGCTCATGTGCCGATGCTTTTTGCCACTGTCGCCCAAGGAGAGCCCCCATGAACCCCCAAATTCAGGAATTTCTGGACCGTATCCAGCAGCTGGAAGCGGCCATTGAGCAAGAGGCCAAAAGCCGCCGCCAGCAGTGGCAGGCCGATTTTGAAGAGCGCAAGGTGCGCTTTGAAAAAGAGGTGCTGGCGCAGCAAAAGCGTTTCAAGGCAGGGTTGCTCGGATACGTGCTCACCGCCGATTGGCGACATGTGCTGTGTGTGCCGTTTATTTACCCGGTGTTGGTGCCCATGCTGTTGCTGGACGCCTTCATCACGCTTTACCAATGGGTGTGTTTTCCTTTGTGTGGCATCCCCCGGGTTAAGCGTTCGGGGTATTTTGTTTATGACCGCACGCACCTGGCCTATTTGAACTGGCTGGAAAAAATCAACTGCGCGTATTGCTCTTATGGCAATGGCCTCATGGCTTATGGCCGCGAAGTGGTGGCCCTGACCGAGAAATACTGGTGCCCCATCAAGCACGCTCGCCGCAGGATGCAAGCGCATGGGCATTACCACGGCTTTGCAGATTATGGTGACGCCGAAAACTACCGAGCTGAATTGGTCCGCTTGCGCACCGAGCTCAAGGCCATGGCCGCTGCTGCAACTGCAAAGGCGGATGCTTCGGACCCGCCGGATTCAAAGCACTGAAGGCGGCAGGGCCTGGGGCGGCCTCAAAAACGACAGCGGTTGCGCTCGGATGCGCTTGCCTATGGCCTGGCGGATTCGGTACCGGTTGGTTCCGCTGACCCCTTGCGAGGCCAAGGCTACCCGAAAAGCGAGGTAAAAACTCACGCCCAAGTTGAGCGGGCCAATGACGGCCAGACCGGCCATGGCCCAAGCAAAATCCGGTGTGCTCAGGGCTGGCAGGCCGAGTGTGAAAGCCGCCGCAGCGATTTGGCCCGCAGCGAGAGTCACGTGCCGCACATCCAGACTCAGACCAAAAAACAACGCGATTACCGGGACCAACCCCAGCATCAGGCCCAGCGAGATGTTGGCTGCCAAGCCCGAGATGTTGTGCTGCAAATACACGCCCACCCGCTCGGCGCTGCGCACCCCAATCCAGCGGCGCAGCCGGGGGTGATAGCGCAGGGCCGAATCGAGCTGGTGCAGCACAAACGCGTTTTCTGCCCATCCCGCGATGATGCTGGATGCAAAGAGCAAGACCCCCGTGAAAGCTGCGAACAAGGCAGTAGGGCCCAGCAAGCTGACCGAAGACAACACATATTGGGCTTCGACCTCATTGGCCATGGGGTTCAGGCCCAGTTGGATCAGGCCCCAGCAAATGAGCAAGACCACAGGCACCACCGCCAGCAGGTTACCCAAAATGGCGGCGATCTGAGAGCGAAAAAGGTGAGCGACCTCGTCCACAAAGCCGTTCACACCTTCGTCGTTGTCGATGTGTTTGAGCTTGGCCGCCATGGCTGGTGCGGTGACGGCCGGTTGCTTGGTGGCCACCGTCCAGTGCAGCAGCATCACGAGTACAAACGACAAGGCATAGTTGGTACCTGCTGCCAGACCCGCCCAAAAGGGTGAAAGGGCCAAAGCTGTGATGGCGAATTTGGCCCAGGTGGTCAGGCCGATGACCGCACCGCCACCCAGTGCTTTGCCCAGCATGCGGCGGTACTCGGCTCGGTTGCGGGTGATGTAGTGCTCACCGCTTTCGGCGCTGCGCTGGGCCACTT
Source organism: Limnohabitans sp. (assembly GCA_030729445.1). Classification (GTDB taxonomy): domain Bacteria; phylum Pseudomonadota; class Gammaproteobacteria; order Burkholderiales; family Burkholderiaceae_C; genus Limnohabitans_A. The sequence goes on from JANQXJ010000240.1 coordinate 6,100, forward strand.
TTTCAGCCAGCATGTGGCTGTTGGCCGCCCACAGGCTGCCGATGCTGCGGCTGTCGTGGCTGACTTGGGCGAGGTGCGCGAGCAGGGCCAGCATGGCCGGCACAGGGGCATGCGTGAGCAGAGTCTCCAACAGGTGTTTGCAGCGGATCACCAGGTGGCGCAGTTGGCGCAGCCGAAATACGATGCCCACCGAAATGCCGTGTTCTTGCAGGTGCGAGTAGACGGTGTAGGCCGCATGGCGGCAATCGTCGAGCTGATCTTTGAGCCCTTGGGCCGCTGTTTGGCATGCTGGGCTGTGTGGGCCGCCCTGCTGCAGTGCCTGGCGAAATGTTTCAAGGGCCATGGGCAACTCGTGAAACGGCCGTGTGTTTTCGTCGCGGCTGGCCATGCGGGTGCGGATTTCGGCCGAATGCCCGGTGGCATTGACCTGGCCCACGCAATAGGTCAACGCATCCATCAAGCTGGCCTGCAAAGCTGGCGGCGCTTGTGTGGGTGCATGGGGCAAGACCAAGCGGGTCAGGCCGCTCAGGGTGTGTTCGTCCAGGGACTGCAGCCACTGCACGTCAAAAGGCTCGGGCTTCAAAAACAGAAACAAAGCCCCGAGATCTCGTGTGTCGGGGGTGGAGGGCAGCAGCTTCATGCGCAGGCGGTGGCCGAGGTCGCTGATGAAGGCTGCGCGTGAGGCAAAGCCCAAGTCGGCCAGCAATGGCGTGGCATCTGAGTCAGCCACAAATCCTTCCCACCAAGCTTGCCAGGCCTGTGTCATTTGCGGCCGGGCTAACAAAGCATCCACCAACAGGCCGAGCCGGGCAGCCGCTTGCTCGGGTGACTGACGGTCGCCGCGTACCCATTGCAGGACATCGTTGAGCCATAAATGTCGATCAACACGGTGGTCAAGCCGCGGCAATTGTTCAGTCAAGTGCAACAGGGTGAGCGAAGAAGCCATGAATTCCAAAGTTGTGGGTAGAAACCCTGACCTTAACGCAAAACCGTGTCGCCGCATCGACAGACCAATTTAAGCAAGTTCCATACATTGGGGCTATGAAAACATTTGCTAATTTGGCCGAATTGGCCGCCTGTGTCGGCCAAGATGTGGCCGCGACCGAATGGGTGACGATCACCCAGCAACAAGTCAATCAGTTCGCAGAGGCTACGGGTGATCACCAGTGGATCCACGTTGACGTCGAGCGAGCCAAACAAGGCCCCTTTGGTGCGCCCATCGCGCATGGCTTTTTGACTTTGTCCTTGCTGTCACAATTTTTTGACAAAACCATTCAGATCAGCGCCAAAAGCATGGGTGTCAACTACGGCTTGAATAAGGTCCGCTTCATGGCCCCGGTCCCGGTGGGCAGCCGATTGCGGGCGCACCTGCATTTGAATTCCGCCACGCCCATTGAGGGCAACGGCCTGCAGCTCCAGTGGAACGTGACGGTGGAGCGAGAGGGCAGCGACAAACCGGTGTGTGCAGCCGAGTCGCTGGTGCGCATTTACGCCTGAGCGGGCAGGCCGGGCGCCGGGCTGGCCCCGGTAAAGCCGTTTTGTCGCCAAGCCTCGAACACGGTGACAGCCACCGCATTCGACAGGTTCAGGCTGCGCTGGCCTTCGCACATGGGCAGCTTGATGCGCTGGGCAGGGGCGAACTGTTCGCGCAGCTCTGGCGCCAAGCCCCGCGTTTCCGAGCCAAACACCAACCAGTCGCCTGGGGCAAAAGCCACACCGTGCGCGGCGCGGCTGCCGCGTGTGGTCAGGGCATACATGCGCTCGGGCTCGGGTTTTTCTTGGGCTAAAAAAGTGGCCCAGTCCGCATGGCGGCGCAAATCGGCGTACTCGTGGTAGTCCAGTCCTGCGCGGCGCATGTGTTTGTCGTCCATCGAAAAACCCAGCGGCTCGATCAGGTGGAGCGTGCAGCCCGTGTTGGCCGCCAAGCGGATGACGTTGCCGGTATTCGGCGGGATTTCGGGCTCAACCAAAACGATATGGAACATGGCCGGTATTGTGCCTTGGCCTTCAGGCCTCGCCTCCTGCTTCGGTTCGGGCCAGCACCAGGGCGCTGACCTGCGCTGCGCCCGCCTCGCGCAACACCCGGGCTGCTGTGTGCAGGGAGGCACCGCTGGTCATCACGTCGTCAATCAGCACCACTTTTTTGCCGCGCAGCTGCGCCGCCCGCAGTGGCTCCACCGCAAAAGCCCCCACCAAGTTGGCCAGCCGCTCGGCTCGGGGCAGTGTGCGTTGCGAAGGCGTGTCGCGGGTGCGCAACAGCAAACGGGCGTCGGCTTTTTGGGGGCTGAGTTGGCGTGCCAACAGCCACGACTGGTTGTAGCCGCGCTCGGCCAGACGCTGTGCCGACAGCGGAATCGGCAGCACCCAGTCGGCTGCATCCAGCGTGTCTTCGGCCAAGGGGGTGCTTTGCATCAGGGTGGCCAAAGCGCCAGCCCAGCCAGCTTGCTGCTGAAACTTGTAGCGGGCGATCAGGTCCACCCAAGGCCAGGCGTAAGTGGTGGCCGTCAGGCACAAGTCCAATGGCGGTGAACTCTTCAGACAAGCGCCGCATCGCCGTGCGGGATGGGGCGTGGGCAGGGCGCAAGTTGGACAGCGGTTTTGGGGCTGGGCAAAGCGGCTGATGCAGGCCTCGCACAACGGCGACTGGGGCCAGCTTTGGCAGATGGCGCAGCGGCTGGGCAGCCAGCGCCAAAATCTACCAGCCAGCGGGCCGGACGATGTGTTCAACAAGCCTTCAAGCCAAGCAGGTCTCATCCAGTCAATATACTCAGCCCGGGCTGATGGAACAAGTGCACAACCTGTCTGTGCTTGTGCGGGCCCAACTTCATTTTTGACCTTGCCCATGCCCCAAGCCCTTCGCCCCCCTTCTTTGGACCCCGTGGCCGCTGCCCGCTGGCAATCCCTGCCCATGCGCTTAGCCCAGTCACCTTGGCTGCACGAAGAGGTGGCCAACCGCATGCAGGAGCGCTTGGATTTCATCAAATTGCAGCCTCAGCAATGGGTGCATTGGGGAGCCTTGCGCGGCGGCTTGGCTGCGCAACGCGCTCTGGAGCAGCGTTACCCTAAGGCTCAGGTTTGGCTGGCTGGAGAGCCCCCTGCACTCGCCCAGGCCACCCGCCAGGCACTTCACAGCGCCTGGTGGCAGGCCCAGCACTGGCGCAGTCCCAAGCGGCACGAGGGTCTGCCACCCGATCACACCGCGCAAATGGTGTGGGCCAATATGCACCTGCATGCCAGCGCTGAGCCCCAGGCCTTGCTAAAAACCTGGCACCGGGCCTTGGCGGTCGATGGTTTTTTGATGTTTTCTTGCCTGGGTCCCGACACGCTGCGTGATCTGCGTCAGGTGTATGCCCGGGCTGGTTGGCCAGAACCCGCACACGCGTTCACCGACATGCACGACTGGGGCGACATGCTGGTCGAGGCCGGTTTTGCCGAACCGGTTATGGACATGGAGCGCATCACCTTGACGTACGCCAGCCCTGACACTTTGCTGGCCGATTTGCGCAGCCTGGGTCGTAATTTGCATGTGCAGCGTTTTCAGGGTTTGCGTTCACGCCTGTGGCGTGAGCGCTTGTCTGAGGCCTTGCTGGCGCTGGCCCGTCCCGAGCACGGGGGGCGGCTGTCCTTGGGTTTTGAGATTGTTTACGGGCATGCCTTGAAGCCTCAGCCGCGAATGAAATTGGCCGCTAAAACCGAAATTGGACTGGATCAGATGCGGCATATGCTGCATTCGGGTGGGGGTATACATGGCAAAGTTTGAGAAACATCAAAAGTTGGTTTGATCTCGGGTAAAATCCGGCCGTTTTGAGCAAAGAACATGCTTGACAGGGTGTTAGGTTATTGAAAGTTGACGGATGTCAAATCAGGCTTACCAATTCGCGCAAGTGTCGGGCCCGGCCGTTCAATGGCGTCTCAAACGCAATTGCTCGGTCACGCCAGCCCAGCTAGGATGGATGTACCTGTCTTTGTGCACGGTGTCTTTGGGGATTGGTGTTTTCTTTTGGATGCAAGGCGCCACTTTGGTGTTGGCCTTTGCAGGCCTGGAATTGGCGGTGGTTGGGTTGGCCTTTTTGGCTTATGCCCGTCATGCTGCTGATGGTGAAATGATTTCGCTGCAAGGCAGCAACCTGGTGGTCGAGCTGGAGACGGCAGGCCGCTTGGAGCGGGCTGAATTTGAGCGCCAATGGGTGCGGGTTGAGCCCAAGTCTGGAGATCAAAGCCTGATCGAGCTGTCGGGTCAAGGTCGAACGATTGAGGTGGGGCGCTTTGTCAGGCCCGAGCTCCGGCAAGTGCTGGCGCGAGAAATCAGGAGGGCATTGCGCACAGCGTGATGTCTTTTGGCTGGCTGGATTAGTCCGAGTTGGCCGAAGGTTTGAATTCAACAGAGTCTTGGAAGTTAGTGAGAACCATGAAGAACATTTCCAATCAATTGGCTTCGCTGCTATCCCGCGCGGGCATCTTTGCAGGCGCATGGGCAGCCACTGCGGCCTACGCGGTCAATGATCTGCCGGGCGGCCCTGCTGTCAATCAGCTCAATTTGCATCCAGCAGCCACCAAAATTGCTGAAGAACAGCAATGGCTGCACTGGTTCATGTTGATCATCTGCACGGTGATCTTCATCGGGGTGTTTGCGGTGATGTTTTATTCCATCTGGAAGCATCGCAAATCGGTGGGTCATAAGCCTGCGACTTTCACAGATTCCATCACCGTTGAAGTCCTGTGGACAGCCGTGCCTTTCTTGATCGTGATCTTGATGGCCTTGCCCGCAACCAAGGTGCTTGTTGCCCAAAAAGACACTACAAACGCCGATTTAACGGTCAAAGTGACGGGTTACCAGTGGAAATGGGGCTACGACTACATCAACGGCGAAGGCGAAGGCTTGAGCTACATTTCTACTTTGGATTCTTCACAGCGTGCAATGTCTGACGCGGGCAAGCCAGAAGGCGACAACTACCTGCTCAAAGTGGACAATCCTTTGGTTGTGCCTGTGGGTCAAAAAGTTCGGGTGATCACCACTGCCAACGACGTGATTCACGCTTTTGCGGTGCCAGCTTTCGGTATCAAACAAGATGCAATCCCAGGCTTCGTGCGCGACACTTGGTTCCGTGCTGAAAAAACCGGCGACTTTTATGGTCAGTGCCAAGAGCTGTGTGGTAAAGAACACGCTTATATGCCGATCCACGTGAAGGTTTTGTCGGCCACCGACTACGCAGCTTGGGTTGACACTGAGAAGAAAAAGCAAGCCGCCAAAGCCGATGATCCAGCCAAAGTCTGGGCGCTGGACGACCTGTCCAAGCGCGGCGAGAAAGTTTATGCGGCCAACTGCGCTGCCTGCCACCAGGCCAACGGCAAAGGTGCTGGCTCCATCAAGGCGGTGGACGGTTCGTCCATCGTGCTCGATGCGGACAAGTCCAAGCAAATTGCCATATTGCTCAATGGCGCTGGCAATGGTGCCATGCCTGCATGGAAGCAGTTGACGGATACCGAAATTGCTGCTGTGATCACTTACACCAAAAACAACTGGTCCAACAAGACCGGGCAAATCGTGCAACCGGCTGAAGTTCTGGCCGCTCGCAAATAAGCCGTACCGTTTATAAATCAAAGGAAATCAAGATGAGTGCCGTTCTAGACCATCACGATCACGCCCATGACGACCACGGTCACGCGCCTGCGGGCTGGCGTCGTTGGGTGTATGCCACCAACCACAAAGACATTGGTACTTTGTACTTGCTGTTCAGTTTCACCATGCTCATGATTGGTGGCGTTCTGGCGCTGGGTATCCGTGCCGAACTGTTCCAGCCTGGTCTGCAGATTGTGAATCCTGAGCTGTTTAACCAGTTCACCACCATGCACGGCATCATCATGGTGTTCGGTGCGATCATGCCGGCCTTTGTGGGTTTTGCGAACTGGATGCTGCCATTGCAAATCGGCGCGTCTGACATGGCCTTTGCCCGCATGAACAACTTCAGCTTCTGGCTGATGATTCCTGCTGCAGCCATGCTGGTGGGCTCTTTCTTCATGCCTGGTGGCGCTCCTGCTGCCGGTTGGACTTTGTACGCACCTCTGACCCTGCAAATGGGTCCTTCCATGGACGCTGGTATCTTTGCCATGCACATCTTGGGTGCTTCGTCCATCATGGGCTCGATCAACATCATTGTGACCATCTTGAACATGCGTGCGCCTGGCATGACCTTGATGAAGATGCCCATGTTCGCTTGGACATGGTTGATCACCGCTTACCTGCTGATTGCTGTGATGCCTGTGTTGGCTGGTGCGATCACCATGACATTGACCGACCGACACTTCGGCACCAGCTTCTTCAACCCCGCTGGTGGTGGTGACCCGGTCATGTACCAACACATCTTCTGGTTCTTTGGTCACCCCGAGGTGTACATCATGATCTTGCCGGCCTTCGGCATCATCAGCCAGATCGTGCCTGCTTTTGCTCGCAAGAAGCTGTTTGGTTACGCCTCCATGGTGTACGCCACATCGTCCATCGCCATCTTGTCTTTCATTGTGTGGGCGCACCACATGTTCACCACCGGTATGCCGGTTACAGGCCAGTTGTTCTTCATGTACGCGACCATGCTGATTGCTGTGCCTACCGCCGTGAAGATTTTCAACTGGATTGCCACCATGTGGCGCGGCTCCATGACTTTTGAAACCCCCATGCTGTTTGCGGTGGGCTTCATCTTTGTGTTCACCATGGGTGGTTTTACCGGTCTGATTCTGGCCATGGCCCCGATCGACATTCAGTTGCAAGACACGTATTACGTGGTGGCCCA
>JANQXJ010000241.1 GCA_030729445.1 Limnohabitans sp.
GGGAACATCCACATGGGCACCATGACGGGGAAGTTGAAGGGCGTGATGCCCGCGACCACGCCCAGCGGCTGGCGCAGCGTCCAGTTGTCGATGCCGGTGGAGACCTGGTCGGTGAAGTCGCCCTTGAGCAGTTGCGGAATGCCGGTGGCGAATTCCACGATGTCGATGCCACGGCTGACTTCGCCTTGGGCGTCGGTGAACACCTTGCCGTGCTCGGCGGTGATCATGTGGGCCAGCTCGTCTTTGTGGGTGTTCAGCAGTTCGAGGAACTTGAACATCACGCGGGCGCGGCGCAGCGGCGGTGTGTCGGACCAGGCGGGGAAAGCGGCTTGCGCGGCGGCCACGGCCTTGTCCACTTCGCTGCGGTTGGCCAGGGCCACGTTGCCGGTCACGACGCCGGTGGCGGGGTTGGTGACCGGTTGGCTGCGGCCCGAAGCGCCTGCGGCGACTTGGCCGCCAATGTAATGACCGATTTGGGAAATGCTCATGGGGGACTCCTTGTGGCTTGTGCCGGTTGCTTGTCGATGTGTCTCTTGTAGGAGCCCGCCCTGTGGGCGATTGCCCCATGGTCAGCTGACCAAAAAATCGCCCAAAGGGTGGGCCCCTACATTTCGCCTTGCAGTGTAGGCACCCACATTCCCCCCTGCAATACCGCAAATCTGAATTGATTGTTCAAAATAGTGAACAATGTGCAGATGGAAGAGCAAAAAATCAACGCCTTGTGGACACACCTGCATTGGCTGAGCGTACTGGCCCAGCAGGGCAGCTACACGGCAGCGGCCGCCCGTTTGGGCGTGAGCAAGGCCGCGATGAGTCAGCGCATCGCTGAGCTCGAGCGTGCGGCCAAGGTCACCCTGGTGCAGCGCACCACCCGCAGCCTGCGCCTGACCGAGGCGGGCCAAAGGCTGGTGGATGACACCCGCGCTTCATTCGAGCAGATCGCGCAAAGCTTTGCTCAGGTACGCGACTTGGCCGAGCAGCCCAGCGGCTTGCTGCGCGTGACCGCGCCCGTGGCGCTGGCCAGGCAGCAACTCGTGCCTTTGTTCGCCGCTTTTTTGAAAGATTTTCCGGACGTTCGCATCGAGCTGGACCTGTCCGACCGCTTGAGTGTCTTGGCCACAGAAGGCTACGACCTGGCGATTCGCCATACTGCCCGCCCACCGGACACCCATGTCGCTTGGGCCCTGTGCGAGACTGAATCGGTCCTGGTGGCTACCCGCACTTACTTGCGCAAACACGGGGAACCGCAAACCCCCAATGAGTTGCAAGCGCACAACTGCCTGCATTACCCCCGCTCGCAAGACACGCCCGCCTGGACCTTTGAGGGGCGACAGTTGTCAGAAAGAGACGAGCGCATCACTGTGCCCGTGAAGGGCAACTTTGCCGCGAACAACAGCGAAGCCCTGCGCGAAGCGGCCTTGAACGGTGCGGGTATCGCCCTGATGCCCGACTTCAGCGCCCAAGCTGCGTTGGGCCAGGGCAAGCTCGTTCGGGTACTGCCTGGCTGGAAATCCGTGAGGGCATTTGCTGAAACCATTTATGCCATCCGCCCTTATGCCCCTCATGTGCCCCGCGCCGTAGCGGCGCTGGTGGACCGATTGAGGGAAGGGCTGGCAGGTGGATTCGGTGAACGAAATGGCCGTTCAGCGACCGGCCAGCAGCGGAAACAGCTTGGTCAGCCCGTCGGCCATCACCTCGACCGCGAGCGCGGCCAAAATTAAACCCATCAGCCGGGTCATGACGTTGATGCCGGTTTTGCCCAGAATGCGTGCAATCGGTGTGGCCAACGAAAAGCACAGGCCTGTGGCCAGCGCAATGACCACGCCGTAGCCGACCAGGGTGCCGAGTTGGGCGAAGTTCTTGGCTTTTTCCGCGTAAATCACCACGGTGGACATGGTGGCCGGACCCGTCAGCAGGGGAATGGTCAGCGGCACCACGGCGATGCTGGCGCCCATGGCGGCTTTGGCTTCAGCGTCATGCACTTCGTCGGCACTGGCGCGGGCTTCAGCGGGTTGGGCATTCAGCATCGACAGTGCGGCGGTCAAGAGCAGCATGCCGCCGCCGACCTGAAAGCTGGCCAGCGAGATGCCAAAAAACTCTAGGATCTGCAAGCCCAGCAAGGCGCTGGCGGCGATCACCACGAAGGCCGAAAAGGACGACACCCAAATCGTTTTTTTGCGCTGGGCCGGGCTGAAGCCCTGCGTGTAGTGGATGAAAAAAGGGACGATGGCCAAAGGATTGACGATGGCCAGCAGGGTGATGAGCGGTTTGAAGTCCATCACCCTATTGTGCCCCTTCAGGTCGCTTTCAGGCCGCAGGCGTGCGCCTTCTGAACATGCCCCAGCCTTCCATGTGCAGCACTTTGTCACCGTGCTGATTGAACATTTCCCACAGGTTGCGTGTCATGCCCACATCCGGGCGCTTGCCCATGGGTTTGGTCTCGAGCATGGTGCTTTGCAGGCGCAAGGTGTCGCCCGGATAAACCGGTTTGAGCCATTTGATGTTTTCCAAACCCGGCGAGCCGAGGCTGGAGGTTTCGCACAGGAAGTTGGTCACCATCAGGCGCATGGCCATGGAGCAGGTGTGCCAGCCACTGGCCGACAGGGCGCCAAACACCGAGGCCTTGGCCGCCTCGTCGTTCAGGTGAAAGGGCTGCGGGTCAAACTGTGTGGCGAAGGCGATGATTTCTTCGCGGGTGGGTGTGATGGTGCCCAGGTCACGCACTTCGCCGGGGGCAAAGTCTTCCCAGTAGTACTTGAATTCAGCCATCAACGGCCTCCCGAAATGTCGAGAAAACTCATGGTGGTGTAGCTGGCGCTGTCGGACAGCAGCCAAACAATGCCCTGGGCCACCTCCTCGGCGGTGCCGCCGCGCTGGGCAGGCACCAGGTGCTGCAGCTCTTTGACGCGGTTGGGCAAGCCGCCCGAGGCGTGGATCTCGGTCTCGATCAGGCCCGGGCGTACGGCGTTCACGCGGATGCCTTCAGCAGCCACTTCTTTGGCCAAGCCGATGGTGAAAGCGTCAATCGCCCCTTTGGCGGCGGCGTAGTCCACATACTGGCCGGGCGAGCCCAAGCGTGATGCGGCACTTGAAACGTTGACGATGCTGCCGCCTTCGCCACCGTGCTGCGTGCTCATGCGGCGAACGGCTTCACGGGCGCAGATCATGCTGCCGATCACGTTGATGTCGAACATGCGTTTCCAGCGGGCCACACTCATCTGGTCCACGCGGGCAGTCACGTCAACCACGCCTGCGTTGTTGACCAACCCGGTCAGGCGGCCGAATTTGGCGTCGATGTGGCTGAACATGCGCAGCACCTGCGCTTCATCGGCCACATCGGCTTGCACCGACATGGCTTGGCCGCCCGCGGCGCGGATCTGGCGCACCACTTCGTCGGCAGCCAACGAGTTGGCGGTGTAGTTCACGGCCACCGACCAGCCGTTTTGGGCGGCCAACAGGGCGGTAGCGGCCCCAATGCCTCGGCTGCCGCCGGTCACCAACAAGACCTTGTTCATCGCGTGTCTCCTGCAAAAATGGTCGCTTGCGGTTACAACCGCAGCTCAAAGATTACACAACACACCAGGAGACAGCATGGGTCGCACAGTGGACTATTACTTCGCCCCGCAAAGCCCTTGGGCTTATTTGGGCCACCAGCGCTTGGCCGACATCGTGCAGCGCACTGGCGCTGCGGTGCGTGTCATGCCCATCGACTTGGGTGGCAAGGTGTTCCCCATTTCGGGGGGCTTGCCTCTCGGCCAGCGGGCGCCGCAGCGGCAGGCTTACCGCTTGGTGGAGTTGCAGCGTTTCAGCCAACACCTGAATGTGCCCCTGACCCTCAAGCCCAAGTACTTCCCCGTTGGTGGTGACGATTCGGCACGCCTGATCATTGCGGCCGATTTGGACCAAGGCGCTCAAGCGGCCATGAAGATCGCGGGTGCGATTTTGGCGGCTTGCTGGGCGCAAGAGCGCAACATGGCCGACGACAAGGTGCTGGCTGAGCTGCTGAGCGAGCAGGACTTGCCGGCTTCGCTGATGGAGGCCTCTCGAAGCCAAGCGGTGCAAGAGCGATACGAGACCTGTACCCAGGCGGCCATCGATGCGGGGGTGTTTGGAGCGCCCAGCTATGTGGTCGATGGCGAGATTTTTTGGGGCCAGGACCGACTTGACTTTGTCGAGCGTGCGCTGGTCGGTTGAACACATTTGAACCTGAAAGACCAAAACATGGGAACGATGATTGAACTCCAAAGCGCTGACGGCACAGCAGTGCCCGCCTACGAAGCCCACCCTGCAGGCACCCCCAAAGGGGCCGTGGTGGTGATTCAGGAGATTTTTGGCGTCAACAGCCACATTCGCGCCGTGGCCGATGGCTACGCCGCCGACGGTTACCTGGCGGTGGCCCCGGCCGCATTCCACCGGGTCAAGCCAGGGGTCGAGCTGGGTTACACCGATACCGACATGGGTGAGGGTTTTGGCTACAAAACGGCCGTAGAGGCCTTGCCTGCACCCGGTGTGATGCAGGACATTCAAGCGGCCATTGACCATGCCGCCCAAGCCTCAGGCGGCAAGGTGGGCATTGTGGGTTATTGCTGGGGCGGCTTGCTGACCTGGCGTGCGGCTTGCACGCTGTCCGGTTTGAGTGCAGCAGCGCCTTATTACGGTGGCGGTGTCACCACAGAAGCCGAAATCGCCCGCCAACCTCGGGTGCCGGTCATGGCGCACTTTGCCGACGAGGACAAGTGGATTCCTTTGGACACGGTCGAGATTTTCAAAAAAGCCCATCCTGCGGTTCAGGTGTTCACCTATGCCGCGCACCACGGCTTCAACTGTGACCAGCGCGGTTCATGGCATGCACCCTCGGCCCAGTTGGCCCGTGAACGCACGCTGGCGTTTTTCAAGCAGCACGTGGGCTGATCTGGCCGATCAATCGCCCGTGTATTTTTATGGATGGGCGGCGATCCAGCGTGCGGCGTCGCGTGCAAAGTAAGTCAGCACGCCATCGGCGCCAGCCCGTTTGAAGGCCAGCAAGCTTTCCATCATGACCAGGTCGTGGTCCAGCCAGCCGTTTTGTGCTGCTGCTTTCAGCATGGCGTATTCGCCCGACACTTGGTAGGCAAAGGTGGGTACCTTGAACTCGTCTTTGACCCGGCGCACGATGTCCAGATACGGCATGCCGGGCTTGACCATGACCATGTCCGCGCCTTCGGCCAGGTCCATGGCGACTTCGCGCAGGGCTTCGTCGGTGTTGCCGGGGTCCATCTGATAGACCTTTTTGTTGCTCTTGCCCAGATTGCCGGCCGAGCCGACCGCGTCGCGGAAAGGGCCATAAAAAGCACTGGCGTACTTGGCGCTGTAGGCCATGATGCGGGTGTGGATCAAGCCACGCGCTTCGAGGGCTTGGCGGATCGCGCCGATGCGCCCATCCATCATGTCGCTGGGCGCGACCATGTCCACGCCCGCTTCGGCTTGCGTGAGCGCTTGCTGCACCAGCACAGCCGTGGTTTCGTCGTTCAAGATGTAGCCGGTTTCGTCCAGCAGGCCGTCCTGGCCGTGGCTGGTGAAGGGGTCGAGCGCCACATCGGTCATCACGCCCAGTTCGGGGAAGCGCTTTTTCAGCTCACGCACCACGCGCGGCACCAGACCGTTGGGGTTCATGGCTTCGCTGCCTGTGGGGTCCTTCAGGCTGGCGTCGATCACCGGGAACAGTGCCATGACCGGGATGCCCAACTTGACGCAGTCTTCGGCCACCGGCAGCAACAGGTCCAGACTCAGACGTTCCACGCCGGGCATGGAGCCCACGGCCTGGCGCTGGTTTTGCCCGTCCAGCACAAAGACCGGGTAGATCAGGTCGTGTGCTGTAACCCGGTGCTCGCGCACCAGATTGCGGGTGAATTCATCACGGCGCAAGCGGCGTGGGCGGTTGGTGGGGAAGGGGGCGACAGAGTTCATGTGGAAAATTGTGCCTGAAGTCCTCGTGGATGCCAAAAATCGCAAGGTGCACGCAGTCGCTCAGGCGGCATTGCGGGGGACAAGAACGGCATGTCCATATCAAAATGACAAAAACAACATAAAAAACAAACATGACCTTGTTATTGGTTTTGTTATTTGATAAATTCCTTAGCGGGCAGCTTGCTGCCTCCCGCTTTTCCTCCCTGAGCGGGCGCCTTGATGTGTGAAAGCAAAAAGGCTTCCTGCCCTCGGCCTCTGGCCGGGGGTTTTTTTTGCCTTGCAAACAGGCCCTTGCCGCGGGCATCACTGGATACACTCGACGCATGCTCTGGATCAAAGCCCTTCACATCGTTTTCATTGCCAGCTGGTTTGCTGGCCTGTTTTATTTGCCTCGCATTTACGTCAACCTGGCCATGGTGCCGGCCGATTCGACCGCTGAACGAGAGCGCCTGTTGCTGATGGCCCGCAAGCTGTACCGTTTCATGACCATCTTGGCCGTTCCGGCCTTGGCGCTGGGACTTTGGCTTTGGCTTTATTACGGCATTGGCATGGGCCCTGGCCAAGGCTGGATGCATGCGAAATTGCTGATCGTGCTGGCTTTGTTGGGTTACCACCACAGTTGTAGTGTCCTTTTGCGCAAGTTTGAAAACGGTCAGATGCAACGCAGCCATGTCTGGTTCCGCTGGTTCAACGAAGCGCCCGTGTTGATGATGTTCGCAGCCGTTGTGTTGGTGGTGGTCAAGCCTTTTTAAGGCCTGGCAAGCAGGGCTTATGCGCAAGCCAACTTGGCGCAAAACGACCGCATGGCCTTTGTTTTGGCTGTATGCGGTCCTGATCGTCTATGCCAGTCTGTACCCTTTTGACAACTGGCGCTTCCAGGGGGAGATGTCTTGGTCATTCTTGACGGCACCTTGGCCACGCTACTGGACTGGGTTTGACGTCTTGTCCAATGTATTGGGCTACGCCCCCTTGGGCTTTTTGCTGGCGCTGGCTGTGCACCGCAGCCGCAGAGATTGGCCTGCCATCACCCTGGCCACTGTGGTGGCCGCGGTTTTGTCTTTTTCGATGGAGTCGCTGCAGATGTTCTTGCCGGTACGCGTGCCCTCCAACCTCGATTGGGTGCTGAACGTGGGGGGCGCTTGGGCCGGTGCCGTGGTGGCCAGTGGCCTGGCTTGGGCCGGGCTGATTGAGCGCTGGGGCCGGTTCAGGGACCGCTGGTTTGAATCCGAGGCCACGGGTGCGCTGGCTTTGTTGGCACTGTGGCCCTTGGCTTTGTTGTTTCCGGCCCCCGTACCCTTTGGCCTGGGGCATGTGTTTGAGCGTCTGGAGACCACTTGGATCGAGTGGTTGCAAGATACTCCTTGGCTCGATTGGTGGCCCGTTCGCACGGCTGAACTTCAACCCTTGTTGCCATTGACGGAAACATTGTGCGTGGCTATTGGTTTGCTCTTGCCCTGTTTGTTGGCCTTTGGTGTGGTGCGCCTCAGACCGCAGCGTTGGGTTCTGGCTGGGGTGTGCCTGACGGTGGGCTTGTTGGCCAGCGCCTTGTCGGCCACCTTGACTTACGGCCCTGTGAATGCGTGGGGGTGGATCAGCCCCGAGGTGTTCAAGGGCTTGGTTTGGGCCTTGTTGGGGGCGGCGCTGCTGTCTTTGTGCCCACCCCGGTTGTGCTGGGTACTGGCTTTGGCGGCTTTGGTGCTGCAGCTGAGCTTGCTCAACAGCGCATCGGCCGATGTGTATTTTTCCTTGACGCTGCAGACTTGGGAGCAAGGACGTTTCATCCGTTTTCATGGCTTGATTCAGTGGCTGGGCTGGCTCTGGCCCTATGCCTTGCTGATGTATTTGGTGCGCCGACTGGCTTGGCCTGGCCTTTCATGAGTGGGTTGAACCTCGGCTTTCAGGTGGGGAGGCCTAGAATTGGCGAATGAGCAACGAAACCCCCAGCCCCTATTTCAAGCGCCACATCTTTTTTTGCCTGAACGAGCGCAAAAACAATGAAGCCTGTTGTGCACAACACAACGCCCAAGCCGCCTTTGACCATTGCAAGTCCCGAGTGAAAGATCTCGGACTGAACGGCCCGGGCGAAGTTCGGGTCAACAAAGCCGGGTGCCTGGACCGCTGCGCCGGTGGGCCCGTGGCTGTGGTGTACCCGGAAGGCGTTTGGTACACCTTTGTGGACACGAATGACATCGACGAAATCGTCGATTCGCATCTGAAAAATGGCCAGGTGGTCCAGCGATTGCTGACCCCCGAGCACCTGGGGCGCTGATGAATTCCACGACCCGCACGCTCAGCTTGCAAGGCCAAGTTGGGCAGATTGAGGCCTTGCTGGACGAGCCCATCGATGGCGCTGCGCAAGGCACGGCTGTGATTGCCCACCCTCATCCTTTGTTTGGTGGCACCATGCAAAACAAAGTGGTGCAAACATTGGCGCGTGCTTTTGTGCAAAGCGGCTGGCGTGCCGTGCGCTTCAATTTCAGGGGTGTGGGCGCGAGCGAAGGCACTTACGACGAAGGCCGCGGCGAAGCCATTGACATGCAGCAAGTCATCACGCAAGTGGCACCTACAGGGCCGCTGGCGCTGGCTGGGTTCTCGTTTGGTGCATTTGTCACCAGCCATGTGGTGCAGGCCTTGGGTCATCAACGGCCACCCCATCAACTGGTGTTGGTGGGCACGGCCGCATCGCGTTTTGAGGTGGCCCCGGTGGCCCCCGAGTTGCATGAGCGCTGCTTGGTGCTCCATGGTGAGCAGGACGATACGGTGCCACTGGCCAGCGTGATGGACTGGGCACGCCCTCAATCCTTGCCCATCACCGTGATTCCGGGATGTGAGCACTTCTTTCACGGACAATTGCCCCTTCTCAAAACCTTGGTGGTTCGCCACCTGAAAACTTGACCTCTCAACCTGGTGCCTACCCTTATTGGCTCAATACGCCCAGTGCGCCACCCAAAGCGGGCCGCCCATGGGCAACCTATCTACGCATGACAGACAAGCTAATGAACACATTGTTTAAATTTTTGGTGAGTATTTGGCTCGCCGTCTCTTTCTGGGGCGCCCAAGCCCAGATGCCACAAGCGCCAGAAATTGCCGCCAAAGCTTATTTGCTGATGGATGTGACGGCCAACCAGGTGCTTGCGGCCAAAGACCCCGATATGGCGGTAGAGCCGGCCTCGCTGACCAAGCTGATGACGGCCTATTTGGTCTTTGACGCCCTGAAAAACCGCAAGATCGACATCAAGCAGACCTTGCCAGTGTCCGAGCGCGCCTGGAAGATGCCAGGATCGCGCATGTTCATCGACCCCAAGATGAAAGTACCGGTGGAGGACTTGATCAAAGGCATGATTGTCCAGTCGGGCAACGACGCGACCGTGGCCTTGGCCGAAGGGGTGGCGGGCAGTGTCGAGCGCTTTGTGCAGTTGATGAACGACCAAGCCGTCTTTCTGGGCATGCAAAGCACACAGTACAAAAACCCGGAAGGCTTGACGGCCCCGGGCCACACCACCACCGCCCGTGACTTGGCGCTTCTGGCCACACGCTTGATGCGCGACTTCCCAGATTACGTGCCGTATTACGCCATCAAGAAATACCGCTATGAAGGGACTCCGGCGGCCAATGACACCAACCGTAACCTGTTGCTGTTTCGCGACGCCAGTGTGGATGGCCTCAAAACTGGGCACACCCAAGCTGCGGGTTATTGTTTGGTTGCCTCCGCCAAGCGGGAGTTGCCCAATGTGGGGACACGACGCTTGCTGAGTGTCGTGCTGGGGGCCGACAGTGAAAATGCTCGGGCCAACGAGAGTCAAAAGCTGCTGAACTGGGGTTATTCGGCGTTTGACGCGGTGAAGCTTTTTA
Source organism: Limnohabitans sp. (assembly GCA_030729445.1). GTDB lineage: Bacteria > Pseudomonadota > Gammaproteobacteria > Burkholderiales > Burkholderiaceae_C > Limnohabitans_A. The sequence continues at coordinate 9,799 of JANQXJ010000241.1, forward strand.
ACGCCAATCAGCCGGTGGTCACGCCACCCGTGTGGAAAGGCAAAGAGCCGGTGCTCAAACTCGGCTCGGTGAGACCCTTGGTGGTGGCGATTCCCGCAGGCAGCGCGGCGCAGCTCAAAACCCAGGTGGTGCGCCCAGACCCCTTGGTGGCGCCGTTCACCAAAGGTCAGGCAGTCGGGAGCCTGAAGGTGATGCTGGGCGACAAAGTTTTATTCGAGGTGCCTTTGCTGGTGCTGGAGCCGGTGGAGCAATCCGGCGTGCTGGGCCGCGCCTGGGATGCTCTGCGACTGTGGATCAAGTGATGCGCAAGACCATCTCCCGCCCTTTCATGCCGCGAAATTGTGGATAACTTGCCACAAGGCCTGCCAGGCGGTTATACTGGCGGGCTTTTCCGCTTTTGGGGCGGGGAAGTTTCTTTTGTCTAAATTCAACGTTTAGGGACGTTACAAACAATGCCAACCATCAATCAATTGGTGCGTCAGGGGCGCGAGGTCGAAACGATCAAGTCCAAAAGCCCTGCGATGCAAAACTCTCCACAGCGTCGTGGTGTCTGCACCCGTGTGTACACCACAACGCCAAAAAAGCCTAACTCCGCTCTGCGTAAAGTTGCCAAAGTGCGCTTGACCAACGGTTTTGAGGTCATCTCCTACATCGGCGGTGAAGGCCACAACCTGCAAGAACACTCCGTGGTTCTGGTGCGCGGTGGTCGTGTCAAAGACTTGCCAGGTGTGCGTTACCACATCGTCCGCGGTTCGCTCGACTTGCAAGGCGTGAAAGACCGCAAGCAGTCTCGCTCCAAGTACGGTGCGAAGAAGCCAAAAGCCAAGTAAGCCCTCGCGGGTTGAAATTTTTCGGTGCTGTTTCCCGCGTGGCGCGGTGAATCAGCGAAGTGACCCGAAGCCCGGAATTGTCCAGGTGGGTCGAGTAAGTGAGCTGTTTTGAATAACGCTCGCGGTGTCTGAAAAGACGCCAACTGAAGCAATATGAGGTGAAATATGCCACGTCGTCGCGAAGTCCCTAAACGTGAAATCCTGCCGGATCCCAAGTTCGGTAATGTCGAATTGTCCAAGTTCATGAACGTGATCATGGAAGGCGGCAAAAAAGCTGTTGCCGAGCGCATCATTTACGGTGCCCTCGAAAACATGGAAAAGAAAACAGGCAAAGACCCTGTTGAGTTGTTCTCCATTGCCATCAACAACGTCAAGCCCATGGTGGAAGTCAAATCCCGCCGCGTGGGCGGTGCGAACTACCAGGTGCCTGTTGAAGTGCGCCCTGTTCGCCGCTTGGCTCTGTCGATGCGCTGGATCAAAGAAGCCGCTCGCAAGCGCGGTGAAAAGTCCATGGCCCTGCGTTTGGCCAACGAACTGCTCGAGGCCAATGAAGGCCGTGGCGGCGCCATGAAAAAGCGTGACGAAGTTCACCGCATGGCCGAAGCCAACAAGGCGTTCTCGCACTTCCGCTTCTGATTCACAAGGGTTTCACAAAGAAGCCCGACACTGTCAGAAGCTGGCCCGCTGGCCCCAAAAGGGGTGGCGGGCTTTGGTATTTAATCATTGGAGAAATAAATGGCTCGCACCACCCCCATCGAGCGCTATCGCAACATTGGTATCTCGGCGCACATTGACGCTGGCAAGACCACAACGACTGAGCGTATTCTTTTTTATACCGGCGTGAACCACAAAATTGGTGAAGTGCACGACGGCGCCGCCACCATGGACTGGATGGAGCAAGAGCAAGAGCGTGGCATCACGATCACCTCTGCCGCCACCACTTGCTTCTGGAAAGGCATGGACGGCTCTTTCGATGACCACCGCATCAACATCATCGACACCCCTGGCCACGTGGACTTCACGATTGAAGTGGAGCGTTCCATGCGCGTGCTGGACGGTGCTTGCATGGTTTACTGCGCTGTGGGCGGCGTGCAGCCCCAGTCTGAAACTGTGTGGCGTCAGGCCAACAAGTACAAAGTGCCACGTTTGGCCTTTGTGAACAAGATGGACCGTACCGGTGCCAACTTCTTCAAAGTCGTGGAACAAATGAAGTTGCGCCTGAAGGCCAACCCCGTGCCGATCGTCATCCCAATTGGTGCTGAAGACAACTTCAAAGGCGTGGTCGATCTGCGCAAAATGAAAGCCATCATCTGGGACGAAGCTTCCCAGGGCATGAAGTTCACCTTCGAAGAGATCCCAGCCGACTTGGTCGAAGTGGCCAAAGAGTGGCGCGAAAAGATGGTGGAAGCTGCTGCTGAAGCCTCTGAAGAATTGATGAACAAGTACCTTGAAGAAGGTGACTTGACCGAAGAAGAAATCACACACGGCCTGCGCGTTCGCACCATCAACAGCGAAATCCAGCCCATGTTGTGCGGTACCGCCTTCAAGAACAAAGGCGTGCAGCGTATGCTGGATGCGGTTCTGGAATTGATGCCTTCGCCTTTGGACGTGAAGGCCATCAAGGGTTTCGACGAAGACGAAAAAGAAATCACCCGCAAAGCCGACGACGAAGAGAAATTTTCGGCATTGGCTTTCAAATTGATGACCGACCCATTCGTGGGTCAGTTGACTTTCGTGCGCGTCTACTCCGGCGTTCTGAAAAAGGGCGACACTGTTTACAACGCGGTGCGTGGCAAGAAAGAACGTATCGGTCGTATCGTGCAGATGCACGCCAACAACCGTGAAGAAGTCGATGAAATCCGTGCGGGCGACATCGCCGCTTGTGTGGGCTTGAAAGACGTCACAACAGGCGAAACCCTGTGTGATCCCAACGCCGTGATCACCTTGGAGCGCATGGTGTTCCCTGACTCCGTGATCCGCCAGGCTGTGGAACCCAAGTCCAAAGCCGACCAGGAAAAGATGGGCATGGCCCTGTCGCGCTTGGCTGCCGAAGATCCATCTTTCCGCGTGCAGACCGACGAAGAATCCGGTCAGACCATCATTGGTGGTCAGGGCGAATTGCACCTGGAAATCATCGTCGACCGCATGAAGCGTGAATTCGGTGTGGAAGCCAACGTGGGCAAGCCTCAAGTGGCTTACCGCGAAACCA